>JALCSJ010000040.1 GCA_022653215.1 Acidaminococcaceae bacterium | reverse complement strand
CCATAATAGTAACCCCTGCGGTTTTTTCACCTTTCAAGATGGCATAATGAATAGGTGCCGCTCCTCTGTAACTGGGCAAAAGAGAAGCATGTACATTAATACACCCATATTTAGGCATAGTCAAGATGCTTTCCGGCAAAAATTGTCCGAAAGCAGCAACTACAATTAATTCCGGATTCAGTTTTCTTAGTGCTTCTATAGAGTCGGGATTCTTTACTTTTTCCGGTTGCAGTACAGGTAAACCATGTTCCTGAGCAAAAACTTTCACGGGAGATTCCATAATCTTCTTGCCCCGGCCTTTAGGTCTGTCCGGCTGAGTAACAACACCCACTACTTCACAAGAGGAATTCTCCACTAAAGCTTTTAAGCTGGCTACAGCAAACAATGGCGTTCCCATAAAAACTATTCTCATTTTTAATCTTCCTTTACTTTAGGTTTTATAGAAATAGCTTTATCAATAAATAATACACCGTTTAAATGATCTATTTCATGCTGTAGGGCTATAGCTAAAAGTCCCTCAGCTTTTAATTCTTTCTTGGCCCCTTTACGGTCCTGATATTCCACAATAACTTCGCTGGCCCGTCTTACTTCTCCTTCATAATCGGGAACGCTGAGACAGCCTTCTGTAGAAACAATATCGCCGGAATGTTCTACAATTTCCGGGTTTATGAATTCCCTGATGCCTTTATCGTCAAAAGCATCAATAACCAAAAGTTTTTTGGCAATACCTACTTGGGGTCCTGCCAGTCCACATCCATCTGCATGATACATGGTTGCAGCCATGTTATCTAAAAGTTTTCCTAATTTTTTATCAAAAGTCGTTACCTTTTCAGTTTCCTTGCGCAGCACAGGATTACCTGCCACATAAATCTCCATTAATGCCATTGACCTGATCTCCTTAAAATAATTTTACCCTTTATTATATCATAAATAGCGAAAAAATGGAGTGTAAACTAAAAGGACCGTCGCCAAAAGTGCCAGGCACCAATGGAGACAATATGTCTCCATCGGTGCCTGGCACTTTTGGTGACGCTATTGGCGTCGCTATATTACGTTCACCGGGTCTACGTCAAAGTAAACATTGGACATCTCTTTATATTCTGAGTGCCAAAGAATCCCTTTGATTTCCTCCGGTTCTGTGCTCTTAATCAAAATATTAATGCGATAAATATGATTTACCATGGCTACAATGGCAGGAAAAGGACCCATGACCTGAGTCTTTTGTAGCTTACCTGCCAACTGTTCCCCTTCTAAATAATTAACCAAACGTTGGGCCGTTTCTAAAGCCTTTTCTTGGTCTTTGTGGACAACAGTAATTTTTATGAGGGAAGTAAAGGGCGGATAGCCCAATTCTTTTCTCACTGCCAACTCGTTAACTGCAAAACCTTCATAATCCTGGGAAGCTGCCTGGGCCAAAACAGGATTACCTGCATCATAAGCCTGAAAAACAACTCTTCCCGGTTTAGCGCCTCGCCCTGCTCTGCCTGCTGCCTGAGTCAGTAAGGCAAAGGTACGCTCACCACTGCGATAATCCGGCAGATTCAGTTGGGAATCGGCAGAAAGGACTCCTACCAAAGTAACATTAGGAATATCATGGCCTTTAGCCACCATTTGAGTTCCTAAAAGGACATTGTATTCCCCTTTTACAAAACTTTCTAAAATCTCTTCGTGAGCGAATTTAGCCATTGTGGAATCCTGATCCATACGGATAGGCCTTATGCCGTTGCCTAAAGCAGCTATTTCTGCTTCTGCTTTTTCTGTTCCTGTCCCAAAGAACTTGATTCTTTTACTATGACAATGAGGACAAACAGTGGGAATGGGTTCAGTATGCCCGCAATAGTGACACTGCATCAAATGTTCCTTGGCATGATAAACAAGGGATACTGCGCAATTGGGACAGGTTAAAGTAGTTCCGCAGTCTCTGCACATAACGAAAGTAGAAAAACCCCGCCTGTTCAATAAAACAATGGCCTGTTCTCCTGCTTTAATAGTCTCCGACAGTTCTGCCTGAAGTTTCCGGGAAATAACAGATTTGTTCCCTTCTTGCAGTTCCTTACGCATATCCACTATTTCTACCTGTGGCAAATGTGAGCCTGCCATAGGGCGTTTTGTTAAACGCAAATGTGTATAACTGCCTTCCTGCGCCTTGTAATATGATTCTAAATCAGGTGTAGCACTGCCCAAAACCAAAGGTGCCTTATTGAACTTTGCTCTAAAAGCCCCAATATTTCTGGCATGATAATTAGGTCTTTCATCCTGTTTATAGGTATATTCATGTTCTTCGTCAATAATAATTAAGCCCAAATTATGAAAAGGAGAAAATACGGCAGATCTTACACCGATTAAAACAGATGCATAATCCGACCGCATCTTCTGCCAAACATCAGCTCTTTCTCCTGCAGACAGTTTACTGTGAGCCACTGCTACTTTGTTGCCAAACCAAGCCTTAAACCGTTTTACAATCTGGCCTGTTAAAGCAATTTCCGGAACTAAGACCAGAACTTGCTTACCTTCCCGCAATGCTTTATCTGTTAAGCGTAAATACACTTCTGTTTTACCGCTGCCGGTAATGCCCTGCAGAAGGAATGTATTATTTTCACTTTTCTCAAGACAAGCAGACACGGAACTAATAGCCTGCTTCTGCTCATCCGTAAGCTGCAAAACTTCTTTAACGGCCCCTTTGTCTTTGTAGCTGTCCCTAAGGACACGTCGAGCACCCTCCTTGGCCCAGCCTTTAGCTGCCAAGTTTCTTAAGGTCTGACTCGATACCTTGAATTGTTCTAATTCAGGCACGGTCATTTCTCCATGAACTTGCAAAACATTCAGTGCACTATTTTGAGCTTTAATTTTCTTATTGTTTTCCGCTAAAGCCTTTTGCCCGTCTTCTGTTATGCAAAAAGTCCTGACAGTCCTGTTTTTAATTTTATATTTTATTTCATATTCCAAAGCTACAGCCTGTTTGGTAATTAAACCTTTCAAAGCTTCTTCGCCCCGGTCAAGTGTCACAATCGCCTTGCGAGGCTGAGGTCCTTTGATTTGCAGATAAGCGTAAAGCTGTTCTTCTCTTGGCTCCAATGAACCGGTAAAATCCTCCCGGGCTGTATATCTGCCTATTGTAGCAATCGTGCCCTTACCTGGAATAAACAAGCGCAAAGCTTCTGCCAGAGAACACATGTAGTACTTTGACAAATAATGAGCCGTAGCAATCATTTCCTCGGTAAACCATGGCTCTGTTCCCAATACATCAACTATTTCTTTGTATTTAATTGCCTCATCAACAGTAAGTGCTTCATCAACAACAAAGCCTTCCAGCATTTGATGACCAAAAGGTACCACAACACGCCAGCCCTCCTTCAGGAAGTCTAGCTGTGGCGGTACCTTATAGGTGAATTGCTGAAAGATGTTTTTTACCGGCAGATTAATAGCTACATTTAAATATTTCATAAATTTATCTCTCGGTTCAACTAATTATTTCTTTAAAGCTGCCTTTAATGCATCAACCTTGTCCAAATGTTCCCAAGGCAAATCAATGTCAGTACGGCCAAAATGACCATAAGCAGCTGTTTGTTTGTAAATTGGACGTCTTAAATCCAGACTCTTAATAATACCGGAAGGTGTCAGAGAAAAATTCTTTTTAATCACTTCTACGATTTTTTCGTCAGAAACAGAACCGGTACCAAAAGTTTCTACAGAAATGGAAACAGGCTGAGCTACACCAATAGCATAAGCCAACTGGATTTCACATTTATGGGCCAAACCTGCGGCCACAATGTTTTTAGCTACATAGCGGGCTGCATAAGAAGCACTTCTATCCACTTTTGTTGGATCCTTACCGGAAAAACAACCGCCTCCGTGACGAGCCATACCCCCATAAGTATCAACGATAATTTTTCTGCCGGTAAGACCGGTATCACCTTGTGGTCCCCCAATAACAAACCGGCCGGTAGGATTAATATAGTATTTAGTATTAGCATCTACCATATTCTTTGGCAAAATCGGATCTATGACATATTTTTTCACATCAGCACGGAGCACAGCCATATCCATGTCTTTATGCTGGGTAGAAATTACTACTGTATCAATACGGGTAGGCACACCATCATTATATTCCACAGTAACTTGAGATTTTCCGTCCGGACGCAAATAAGTCAAAGTTTTATTTTTGCGGACTTTGGTTAATTGTCTGACTAATTTATGTGCCAAGGAAATAGGCATAGGCATATATTCAGGTGTTTCGTCGGTAGCATAACCGAACATCATACCCTGGTCTCCGGCACCTAGTGTTTCGTTATCGTCTTTGTTGCCGCTTTTGGCTTCGGCAGATTCATCTACTCCCAAAGCAATATCCGAAGACTGTTCGTCAATGGATAACAGCACGCCGCAAGTTGAACCATCAAAACCATATTTGGCCCTGTTATAACCAATATTCAGTACTGTCTCTCTGGCAACTTTAGCAATATCTACATAGCAATTAGTGGTAATTTCACCGGCTATGTGAATTTGACCTGTGGCTATTAAAGTTTCGCAGGCAACCCTAGCATAAGGGTCTTGGGCAATAATAGCATCCAATATTGCATCGGAAATTTGGTCAGCGATTTTGTCAGGATGGCCTTCGGTCACTGATTCTGACGTAAATAATTTTTTCATGATTTCCCTCCTTTAGGAAATAGAAGCTCGCTCAAGCAGAAATAAAAAGCGCTCTCAAGACTGAGAGCGTTAATCTTTCAATTCTCCCATCTTGCAATAGACAATTGCAGGACTTAGCACCGTTGGACTATTCCATGGTTGCTGTGGTTTCATAGGGCCCTTCCCTCCGCCACTCTTGATGAGCATATGTAGTTGTAACGAAACAATTATATACTATGGTTACTTTTTTGTCAACGTTTGATTCCTTCTGTGAGCAGTTTTAACAATTCCCGGTATAAACATTATCTAAATATTTATTTGCCGCTTCTGCCAGCTTATACACTTGCTCAACAGGTGTTGGGTCTTTATCCAGCATCTTATAACGGGGGAAGAATCTGGTCACATGAAGAGTCAGGTCTGTATCTACTTGAGCCAGCCATTTGGCCAAAGCGGTCATTTCTTCTACACTATCATTTTCCCCTGGAATAATCAGTGTGGTTACTTCTACATGGCTTTTAGCTGCAGCTGTGGCAATAAATTGTTTAACCATGTTAAGATCACCACCCATTCTCTTATAAAAATCAGGGTTAAATGACTTTAAGTCAACATTGAATGCATCTATGTAGGGCAATACTTCTGCCAAAATAGGCTGCTCCACACAGCCATTGGTTACCACTACATTTACCATACCTGCTTCTTTAACAAGTTTTGCTGTATCCCGCACATATTCATAACCAATCATAGGCTCATTATATGTAAAAGCAACACCTACATTACCCTGTTCTTTACTTCTTTGTGCCATTATCACAATATCTTCCGGGCTATAATAAGTACTGTCTAAATCAGAGGCCCCCATTTGAGAAATAGCATAATTCTGACAAAAACCACAGTGCATATTACAGCCAAAACTTCCTAAAGATAGGACGTAGCTGCCAGGCATGAACCTTGCCAGAGGTTTTTTCTCTATAGGGTCCAAGGCCAAAGAAACCAGCTGTCCATAGTTTAAAGATATTATTTTTCCTTCCTGATTCATTCTGGCTCGGCAGGAACCGATCTGTCCCTCTTTCAATTCACAGTGATGAAAACATACCTGACATTGCATTTATTTCACCTCATGTCTAATTACTTCAAAACGTGCTAAATCTACACCTATTTCCCCAACTGCTATGCCGGCTTTTTGCTCAGCAATGGCAATCTGGTCTTCAATCGTATCCACACCGTCTAAGTTCGGCAGCAGTAAGCCCCTGCGCCCCCCTTTAGTCACTATAACACCATATCGTTTAACATCCAAATCTTTGGTTGTAATATGCTCTTCTATAGGTCCTAATACATCCACGCTGATTTCCAGATAAGGCAGTTCCTCAGCATGAACAGGAGCAAACCGCGGGTCATGGGTAGCCGCACTTACTCCATTGTTAATTATTTCCTGGGCTATATTAGCAGTAACAGGATTAATGGTACCAATGCAGCCTCTCAGCTGTCCATCTTTATGCAGGGAAACAAAGGTACCGGCTCTTTTATTCAGCATATCCTGAGGCAATTCTTTGGGTACCGGAATAATCTTGCCTGTTTTTACATAATTATTAATGGTCTTTCTGGCCAAAGCAATATACGGATCTTCTTTGCTCAGTCTATCCTGTTGTTTTCTATTTTCTTCTTCCTTGTAACTAGCTAAAAAATGTCTCTCTGGATTTGCTCCTTTCGGGTAGAAAGTACAAATACCATACCCTACCCCAAAATTACCTTGATGAGATAAAGCTGTAGCTTTAACATCTTTACCGTCCAAGGCTCCTGCCATAATTGTAAAACTGCGATGGCCGCATTCTGCCGCAGCCTCATTTAAGCTGGCCGGAAACTTCAGCAACTGCCCAAAATCACCTTTGCCCATGACTTTCATGATTTTCTCGTCATATTCCGGTCCCGCCGGATCAAAACCATAGGGTCCATCTTCTTTTAATTTATGAGATAAATCACCACTGGCGATAATCACAACTTTTCTGCCCAGCTTCTCAATAGCTTGTGCCATAACCATGCCTACCTTGTAATGCAAAGGCAGCGGCAAGCCGGAAAAGCCCATTCTTACCAATTTATAGTTTGTGTAAAATTTATTTACAAAAAACAAAGGAACCATAACACCATGGTCTAGCTTTTTGTCTCTTTCGCCCATGGTTCCCACCGGTAGTCCTGCTGCCTGTGATTCTGCACTAATAGCCTTTACCAATTCAGTATCATAAGTTACCCTAAAAGCCGTTTCCGGTGCCCGGAACTGACCAAAATCTCCTTCGGCCCCAGCACCGGGAGCAATATGAAAATAATCCGCATATGCTACCGTATGAGGAGAAATCACCAGAATTGTTTCCGGGGCCAGAGCCGCAATCTGCCTGCCCACTTCATCATACCCATTTATTGTTGATGCAATTGCTTTTTCTGCACCTTTGCCTACCGTAGGAATAATAATAGGCGGATGTGGTACCATAAAAGCCCCTATTACTGTCATAGTAATCACTCCTCATATAATAAATATTGTCCTTGGTATAAAACTAGACATCAGTTTTAATTCCAGTATTATTTTACCATCTTCCCACTATTATGTTAATCAGTTTCAGGCAATTATCTGACTATTTAACCTATTATCCTTTAGAGTTGAAAACCTTGCAGTTCCCCTATATAATTAAAGATTAGGAATGGAAGGAGTTTTATATGCTAAAAAAATATAAGAACTGGTTTATTTTCTTTTTACTGGTCTATTTAGGAACTTTTGGAGCTTATTACGCTTTTACCGTAAATATACCTGCCAAAACTTTCTTTTTACAAATGCGTCGCTATATACCCTGCGCTTTAAGTGTCACTATTACCACTTTTTTATGGTGTCACTACAATGCTAAAAAAGTTTTAGCCACTCATGCCCCTTTAGCAATTATCTGGGGTCTTTTATATCCTTTTCTCTACTATGTGTCATATGGTGCCTCTATAAGTTTCGCCGACAACAATAAAGATTTTGTTTTCGCTTCTTATGCCTACACATCTCTTGTACTTCTCCATTTGCTTTTGCTGAAAGTAAGCAGCCGTAAAATTGCCGCAGGCATCATCAGTTTTCTGCAATTAATTGCAGCTACTATTCCCCTTCTGCAAATCTGGTACTATTTTACTTATAAATCAGTTATTACTATGCCGGCAGTTCTGGCCATGCTGCAGACCAATCCTAACGAAGCCAGGGAATATATTATGATGTTTCTTGGTTATGGCGGCATTGCCTGTGCTGTTATAGGAATTCTGCTTTTCTATTTTCTTTTATTTTGGCAAAACAAAAAAACTACAGAAGCACCTTCTGCTTTTGGCTTAAAGCTGCAAATTGTTTCGCTGGTACTTATTCTTGCAACAAGTGGCTATGGTATTAGCCATTTCCGCCAGACAGGTGTAGCCAATTTGTTTATGAATACAGTAGAATATTTCACTTCTTCCAACGAATTTAAAAACAACCATAATGGCAATTTTGCTCAGCTCACCATAACTCCGGCTAAACCTGGTTTCAAAGAACCTTCTACGGTTATTTTCGTTATCGGAGAATCTGCCTCAAAGAATTATTGCAGTGCCTTCGGTTATACAAAACACGACACTACCCCCTGGATGAAAAAAGTGGGTACTTCTCCTAACGGTTTTCTCTTTGACCATGCTTATGCCTGCTGGGGACAGACTGTGCCGTCTTTGGAAAGAGTTTTAACAGAAAAGAATCAATATAATGAAATTGCTTTTAATAATACTGTTACCATTATGGATGTTGCCAAAAAAGCCGGTTACACAACTTCCTGGTTCAGTAATCAAGGCATTGTAGGCGGAGCAGATACGCCTATTACTCTGGTTGCTAAAACAGCTGACCATAGTGCCTGGATTGAAGAAACCCTTAAAGACAAAAAAGAAAAAGTCCAATATGATTATAATTTGCTGGAATATGTGAAAAAGCTCGATCCCGGCAAAAACAATTTTGTGGTTCTGCATATTATGGGAAGTCATGAAAATTACATTAACAGATATCCTGCTTCTTTCACTAAATGGGGTACCAAAGGTGTCTATGATATGCTGGATAACTATGATAATTCTCTCTATTACACTGATTATGTTCTGCAGGAAGTATTCCAATATGCCAAGGAACATCTCCATCTTCAGGCCATGATGTATATGTCTGACCATGGAAATAATCCTAATAGGCACAGAGCTCCTGATCCTACGGGATTCGTTTCCTATAGAGTTCCTTTTTTCCTCTATTTATCTCCTGAATATGAAACACTCTATCCTACTGCCGTAAAGATTTTCCGCCAACACGAAAATTCTTATTTCACCACCGATTTGTTTTACGATACATTCTGTGATATCCTTCAGGTCAAGTCCAACCGTTATGAAGCAGGCAACAGCCTTGGTTCTGCTCACTACAAATGGACTAAGGACACTTTAAAAACCAGATTGGGTAAGACCTCTCTGGCAGAAGACAAATCTCCTGACACCTATCCTTTAAATTAGTTAACGAAAGGTTTACTAATATGAAAACATTTGTAACAAACTTCTTTGATAACAGTCTCTTTTCCGGTTCTCAATGGCAGGATAAATCTGTTATGATTATTGTTCCCCACGAAGATGATGAATTAAATCTTACCGGTGCCACTATCTGTAATCTCCTCCAGCATAAAATTAAAGTACGGGTGGTTTTCTGTACCAATGCTGACAGATTTGACCGTGGTGAATTACGAGTACGTGAAGGCATAGCTTCTTGTAAAGCCTTAGGCATACCCGATGAAGACGTTATTTTCCTTGGCTATTGCAATACCTTCCGTATTAATAAGAATTTGCATTTTTATAATGGAGCGGCTGATGATATTATTGTTACCAGCACACGAAATATGACTGAAACCTACTGCCCTCCCGAAAAACCGGAATTCTGTTTTCTTCACCATAAAATCCATCATAAGTTTACAAAGAAAAACTTCCGCTATGATATTAAAGAAGTTCTTACCATGTATAAACCTGATGTGATTTTTGTTAATGACTTTGACAGACACCCTGACCACAGAGCCGTTTCCTTTATTTTTGAAGAAGCACTGGCTAAGATTCTGCAAACTCCCGGCAATGCCTATACCCCTGAAGTTTATAAAGGCTTTGCTTATAATGGTGCTTTTTTAGGCAAGAGGGATTTTTATGCCTCTCTTAATTTGGCCGGTGAAGAAAGAGCTTCGGCAGAATACAGCAACAACTCCGCTTACGACACAGACTTTCCTCCCTATGACTGGGATAAGCGGCTGCGGTTACCTGTTCCTGTCAATTTTTTAAGTCGTACCCTCAAAGGCAGTTGTCTCTACCCGGCTATTCGCGCTTATTTATCCCAGGGACTGATTCATAATGCGAAAAGAATCATTAACAGTGATCAGATCTTTTGGCGGCGGCGGACTGATTCTTTGACCTATCAGGCCAAAATCAGCGTATCTTCAGGCAACGGAAAAGTGCTAAATGATTTTAAATTAGCTGACTGCACCGATATTCTTAAGGAACCGGCTGATCTTGATGCAGGTACTTGGATTCCTGATAAAAGAGATCCATATAAAGAAATATTTCTGCAATTTGCCAAACCACAAAAAATCACCAGAATCATTTTACATGGCAACGTAGATTTTAACAGTCGTGTTTTAACAGGATTTTTAACCTTCAGCAATGGTAAACATTTGGAATTCGGCTCTTTGCGTCCCGGTGCTAAGTCCACTATTATTGATTTTCCTCTTATGGAAAATATAGTTTCAGTAAAATTAACTCTTTTGAATATACAAGGACCTAAGGCCGGTCTTAATGAAATTGAAATTTACGAGCATAAGATTGCCCCAACTTTATTTTCTTTTATTAAGATACGCATTAAAGATACCTTTGCCTATGACTATTGGGTTAATAACAAAACAGAAGATTTATATATGAATCTTTATGCTTATGATGCTCAAGGAGCCCATTTTTACGAAGGTCGTATCCCTAAGAACTATATTTTCACTTATGTAGGCGGCAAAAACTTTAAGGTTAAAGGCAGTATGGTTTACTTGCAAAAAGGTTTTAAGGAAGGTGTTGTCAGAGTAACCGATGCTCTCCATCCCGAGCTTTTTGACCAGATAGTTATTCATCGCAAATCACTCTGGGAGCTGTTCCGTTTCAAGTTTGTTCAAGCTTATGATGCTATTTTTACCAGAATTGAACACTTGGTAAAAAATAAATATTACAAAAAAAGAATAAAAGAAAAAAATCCTGATTTAGGTAAGATTCCCGAATAAGAAAAACAGAGGCTGTAGCACAATGACATTTTGTCATTATGTTACAGCCTCTTGTAATATTGTTCCTACTTTTTAAATCTATGACTCTGTTTAAATTCATCGTTCCATACACTTAATTGGCCAATGCCTTTACACAAGCTCGGTGCATGTTCCAAAGCCCACCACTGTGCCAAATGTTTCACTGACAGTTTCTCTGATTTGCGTCCGGAACTAGCCTTTAAGTATTCTTTGACATCTGCTAATTGCTTCTCATCTAAATATGGCTGAGCACTGTTGATAGTCAAAAGACTAATAGCCGCCTTTTGGGCCCGCCACCGGCAATAAGATAATGCCTTGGTAAATTTATACACCTCACAGACTCTTTCGTGTTCCCGCCAGGACATAAACATACCATATTTACGACGTGTTTTTGTTCGGGTGTTAGCAAAGCTGGCATGAACTCGATAGCAGTAATATCCTTGAGGGACATAGTAAATCTTCCTACTGCGAGCAAAGATTTCTCCGCAAACATACAAATCTCCCAAAACTATATCCGGTGGAATAGTTAACCCGGAAAAGAGTCTTCTGGCAAATAATTTATTGCACAAAAAATTAGGATGCTTATCCAAAAGGAAAGAATCTCTTAATTCCTCAAATGGTTCCTCGTTATTAATATGCTGAGTATGCAGCAAACCATGTTCTTCGTCCAGATCATTATAAGTAAGCCAATCACATACCACTATGTCAGCCTTATGCTCCATAATAGCTTTTGCCATGCCGGCCATCATATCAGGTTTAATCCAATCATCCGGATCAACAAAGCCTACAAAGTCACCTGTAGCTGCTGCCAGGCCCACATTACGTGCTACCCCATAGCCGGCATTTTTTTGATGAATTAAATGAATTCTGGCATCTTTGGTCTCATATTTATCACAAATCTCCGGACATTTATCAGGAGATCCATCATCAACAATCACAAATTCTAAGTTCTTATAACTTTGTCCAATTAAAGAATCTAGACACTTATGAATATATTTTTCTGCACCATAAACACACGTAATAATAGAAATCTTGGGTTCTATGTTATCGTTTGACATTACTCTATGCCTCCACTTATTTCTCTCTTAAACAGTACTTAACCGTTATATTTTCATCAGCAAAAACACAAACACTGTTAAGCTCGGCTTTTATCAATGTCCTATTTGTTTTTATGAACATCTAAATAATTTCGGCTTTATTATTATACTTTTATGTTCCTTGCTCCAAAAATTCACCCTGTGCATAACATATACCCCATTGTAACCAAAGCATCCGTTCAAAAAAAGCGGTCGCAAAAAAATAGTCAACCATATTGTGTAAAATGCCAATTAAAAACACCGCTAAGCCACAAATCAGCCAAGGAGAAACTGTGAATTTTTTTGTTTTTCGCAACAAATAATAAATCTGGAAAAACAAAACACCCCAGAAACCTAGGCTGCCTAATAATCCCATCTCTGCCAAATTTTGCAAGAAAATATTATGTGCATGGGTAAGAAACGGTTCAGTAGAACCTGGTTGTAAATATTTTTCTCTGTAAGGAGTATTAAAATTATTAAGGCCTACTCCTGTTAATGGATAATCCTTGAACATTAAAAAAGCACTTTTCCATACTCTAACACGACCAAAATCTGCAGCAGCTATAACTTCAGGCTTATTGTCTTTGCTAATAATATTGACATACCGATCAGAAAGCACTTTAGAGAATACACCTATCACAAATAGACATATAATCCCCACTAAAATAATAGTGCGTTTGTTTTTACATATATTGCTGTGCTTAATACTAATCAAGAATAATAAAGTTAATACAATAGCTAAAATCGCGCCTCTACTTGCACTATAAAGTACTACAGCAAAGCCCATCAAACTCGTGCCAATCCCAAGCAAACCAATAATTCTATTATTTTTTATAAAATAGAAGCTTCCTCCTACACACCAGGGAAGAAATATATTTGCCATAGCTGCCAAAATATTGGGACTACCGTATTCACCAAAAAACCTTTTTGCGCCTCTTCCAACATCTTGCCAACAACCATAAGCAAGGCTGATTTCTCCTAAAGCAAAAGCACTAAAAACACTTAAAAAGAATTCTTTTCTATTGTTATATAAAATTAAAGCAAAAAAACAGGGCCGCCAGCGATTAATTTGACTAACAGCCGCACTTAAGCTCAAATTTTTATCCAAAGAAAAAAAAGCCGGTAAAAGAAAACTTACGCAAAAAACCAAAAAGATTACGAAAAAAGTTCTAAAAGAATCCTTAATTTTCCATATATCTGGTAGTTTTTTGAATTTAACCCAACGATAAATCAACCCTCCAAAACCCAAAATAATACCGATTCCAAAAGGATTTGGGTGAAAGCCGAAATATCCTACAATTAGCAAAAAAACGCCAATATTTTGTATTTTGTATGACAATTCCAATCTATCCATTTACACCCTTCCCAAAATAAATATAAACTTATTTTATTCTGTCTACAGCAAAATTATTTAACCAATCAACAAAACTATAGCGACGTAGCACTTCAGGTTTCCAGAAAGCCGGTAATTTATTTTTTACAAAGTCGCATACATCTCTCTCGTCTTGCCCCCAAATATAAATATTTCTTTTATCATAAAAATCGTATTCACAAACATTCTTATTGGTAGTAATAATTTTCTTTCCAAAGAACATAGCTTCCATCATACGTCGCGTAATTCCTTCTTGAAAATCTTGCACTACTTCCAACAGGCAAGCAGTATTAGCAACATATTGGAGGCTTTCTTCATATGGCAGGTATGTATCGCATAATAAGTTGCGCTCAATTTTACTATATATTTTTCTATCAGGCAAAACAAGCAATTTTGCCTTTATATTATTGTTACTAAATATCTTTTTAATTTCTCGCAAAAAAGATAATCTGCCCTTATCCTTACCCAAGAAAAACACATCTGACAGATATCTTATATCTTTTTTCCTTTCTACCTTTTGTTCAAAATAAAACTGATGATTATACTT
>JALCSJ010000039.1 GCA_022653215.1 Acidaminococcaceae bacterium | reverse complement strand
AAGCAAGCTGAAACCAGAGACATGACCACATTAAATGACCAGGTAGGTTTACCCCCTAGCGCCCCCAACCAATAAACTCCTGCTGTTCCTATGATAACCAAATATGTAAAGAAGGCAAAAACTACAACAAGTAAAAAGCCACTGGAACGGCCAATATCATGCAACCGTCTTACGGTAAATGATAACATCCAGAAGCCCACAAAAAAGCTCACAACCACAATAGCAATTGTTAAAAAAGAAGTCGTAGCCAAGCGTGAATTAGTTGCTATCATTATAGCCAAAAACGCCAGGCCAATAATCAGGGCGGCGAAAGTAATAAACAGAGCTAAGGCTGCTGAATGAATGCAGTACTGCCGTCTGGTAATGCGTCCCTTAAAAGAAATATATTTACCCTTAATTTCTTCATCTGCTAAATCCTGTACTTGTCCCCATAATTCACCAATATTCATAACAACACTCCTTCCTAAAACATTACTACCTTGCATCCCCATGATTAAACTTTTTATTAAATCACAGATAATATTATATTTCTATTATAGCAAATTTTTAGGCATAAAAATAGCACAGCAGGTTTTTCTGCTGTGCTATTTCACTTACGCTCTGTACTGCTACTAGTTGGTGGCTACTTTTCCTACAGCTGTTTCATAATAAGAACAAATTATGCGGTAAAAGCCGGATAATTTCTGGTCTAACTCAGCATTTCCGGTATCAACCAGCAGAGGCTGTCCCCGCAATTGAAACAGTTTATCCTTAGTAGCTAGAATAATCAGGTTATCCTTGCCCACTTTTTTGATTACTTCCGGAGTCAGTTGTTGGTTGCCACGTCCAAACAAAAATCCTTGACCACCGGTAATTGTAACCACAAGTTTAGCCTTTTTACCACGGATGTATTGCATAATTTGCTTTCCGTACACATCTTTGGCCACTAGTTTTTTATTACAGACAATATCCACACCTATTAGGGTATATGCTAGTTCCAGTTCTTGCATAATGGCTCTGGTTGTTGTTCCCGCCCCAATTAAATAGTAAGTGTCAGGTTCCATATCATCTACCACCCTGGCAGCAATGGTTTCCATGGCTGTTGCTTCACTGGGTGGCGAAGCACACTTGCGGTTTTGAGTATAGGCATGTTCCTTGGGTATAGTCAGATAGCCATAAAGTTTTGTGTTAATAATGTCATGACGGTATTGGTTTTCGTCGATATCTACAACTTCCTGCTCACTGGTTTTAGTTACTTTTCCCGTTAAATACAGATTAGCTAAAGCCCCTGCTGCACTAGGATTAACAGCATAAACAGGAGAATGGATTTTTACTCCTGCCGGAATACCTAAAAACACAGTGCTTGCTTTAGCAGCAGCGTAAATATCCCGTGCCGTTCCGTCTCCTCCGGCAAATAAAACAAGGTCCACATCTTGCTGCTGTAACCAACGCACCAAATCTTGAGTGGTTTTTCCTGTTGTGTGTCCATCAGAAAGGGCTCCGTCCACTACATAGGGAAAGCCCATTTGCTTAGCGATTCTCCCGCCTAAAGAACCAGGTCCTGTGTAAACAATGACCTGGTTTTTATTAGCTAAAAGCTCCGTAAGAGCTCTTTGGGTACGTTCTTCTGCCCGGGGAATAGCCCCACGGTGGATGGCTTCTTCTGAGACTCCGTCAGTACCTTTTAGACCTACACTGCCGCCCAGGCCCGCAATGGGATTAATAATTAAGCCAAGCTTTTTACGTTCCATGGGGGCCTCCTTTCGCGTCAGCAGTTCTATTATTTATATTTTCTCAGATAAACTTTCCAACTTGTTGCCCATTTCTTCGGGTCATCCATTACGGACTCGTCCACTTGGTGAGTAGTACTGCTATGAGGTGCAGATTTTACGTACTCTGGATTGTCATAGCACTCCTTAAATACATACTTCAGGGTATTTACATACTCATCAATATCTTCCTTGGAAGGACTTTCCGTAGGTTCCAAAGTAATTGGTTCAGGCAGGAAAAACGGATGGTGAGATGTCCAATAGTGCATACCAAAGTCCATCATCCGGCGTTGAATATCCGTTGTGGATACCCCTGTATCCTTGTAGATTTTTTCCATGGTATAACGGCATTGTTCCACACGTTGATTGTCATCAGTAATGTAAAAGGCGCTGATGCCGGGAATCTCCAGCATCTTTTTGAACATATAGTTGTTGTTCAGCACTGCTGTCTTGGTAACCTGGTAAAGACCATTCGGCCCCAGAGAACGAATCCAGCAATAAGTCTTAAGTACAACAGGTGCTACGCCATAGTACGCACGTACTTTATGCACACCAAACTTTTTGTTTTCAAACTTGTAATTAAAGAAGTATTTTTTGCCATCAAAGTCAATTAAAGGTGCCGGTAAGAATTCTTCCAAGCCTGCACGTACACCTGTAGCACCGCAAGCAGGTCCACCACAACCGTGGGGTGTGGAGAAAGTCTTGTGGAGATTGAAATGGCACATGTCAAAACCAGCTTCTTTAGCACGAGCCACACCCAGGACTGCATTGCCGTTAGCCTGGTCGTAGCAGCACAATGCTCCCATCTTGTGAGCATATTTTACGAATTTTGCAATGTTGCTATTGTACAACCCTGTATCTTCCGGATTAGCTTGAATAAATCCTGCCGTACGCTCTGTGCACACAGCTTTAAATGCTTCTAAATCAGGGACCCCTGTTTTCGGATCCGGCTGCAGATAAATAATCTTGTAGCCTTTCAAAGCAGGTGCCGCCGCATCAGAGGGGTGAGAGTAAATCGTGGTAATAAATTCGTCACGAGTTTCGCCCTTACTGTTCATATAGGCCTTTACAATAGAACCCATAGTGAACAGACCTTGAGACCCGCCTCCCGGTTGGAAAGTAAAGCGGCTCATGCCGGAAATTTCCTGCATATATTTATCTGTTTCATGGAAAATTTCCATGATGCCTTGAGCGGTGGAAGGATCCTGTTCAGGGTGCAGATCAAAAATACCTCTGGCCAATTGTTCGTTAATCTTAGGGCTGTACTTCATTGTACAAGTTCCTTGGCCAATTTCTATGTTCACATCAGCTCCCAGTGTTTCCTGAGACAGACGCATATAGTGACGCAAAACATGATTTTGACTTAATTCCGGCAGATTAACTGCTTGCTTTCTGCGAAGTCCTTTTGGCAGCATTGACACACCATTGCCCACTGCATCCACAACTTTTTTGTCAGCTTTAGGAACCAGAATGCCACGCTCTCCCGGTTTGCTTAATTCATATATAATCGCTTCGTCCCATTTGGCTTCGTGAAAACCCACCCGTACCTTTTGTGACCTATCTATACGTTTCATTTCCATCTGTATCCCCTCCTTATCTGGTTACCTCTGCGAGAGCTGCCGCTAAGCGGTCAATGTCCTCACAGGTATGAATTTCCGTCACGCAATATAGTGCGGATTGTCCCAGAGTCGGGAAAATTTTGCTCAGGTCTTTGCCGCCGAAAATATGCTTGGCTAGCAAAGCTTTATTGATTTTTGCCACGGTTTTCTTGGTAGCGGTGAAGTCCACAACGAATTCTTTCACGAAAGCTCCACCTAAGCTGTTGGCTTTTACCCCATGAATTTCATTGAGTTTTCTTACAGCATACTGAGCATTTTGCATCATGGTTTGTCCCACTTCTTCCATACCACGCGGGCCCATTGTTGCCAGATATACACCTGCTGTAATACCCCATAAGGCTGTTTGCGTGCCCACATATTCCTTAGCCTTTTCTCTTAAATGGCCAAAAGAAGTGCGGTCATATGCCACATCCCCAAAGCCATATTCCCCGGCTTTGCTGGTTGGGGCAATGCCAAACAGACGGGAAGGAAATTCCATAACGAAACGTTCTTCGTCACGAGTTGCCATAAACCCGGCCTGGCCACCCCCATAGTTCATATGAATGCCTAATGGCTGCAAATCACCGCAGACAATGTCTGCACCATAGTCAGAGGGCGGTGCCACTACTCCTAAGGTAATAGGGTCCACACCAACTAAGCTCAAAGCTCCGGCTTTGTGTGCCATATCAGAAATCTTTTGTGCGTTAACTTCTAGTTGTCCCAGGTACCCGGGATTTTCAAAGTACACACCTGCTGTCTTATCCGTAATTTTTGCTGCCAAATCTTTCAGGTCAATTAAGCCCTGTTTATCACACTTCACCTGAACAAAAGTAACATCAGGTTCACAATAGTTGTACATAATGTTCAGCTTGTCCGGATCAAGAAGTTCCGGAACAATTACCTCAGGACGACCGGTATAGCGTTGAGCCATACGAGCAGTAGTAGCTGCTGCCTGTGCCCAATCCATAGTAGGTACATTGACTACATCCATGCCTACCAATTCTGCCATCATACTGGCATATTCAAATAAAGACTGGAACCGTCCTAATTCATTGTAGGGTTCTCCCCCATATCCTGTCAGGAATTCTCCCCGAGAATTAATATCGTCGCACAAAGCCGGTACATAATGCTGCCAGCAGCCGGCTCCCAAGAAGTTCAAATTTTCCTTGCAAGTAGTATTTTTATTCAGCAGTCCTTCTACATGGCGCTGTAAAGCATATTCCGAATCAAAAGCCTCCGGTATATTTAACTCTTTATGCATTTTAATGCTGTTCGGAATGTCATGATGAAGCTGGTCCAAAGAAGTCATGCCGATTTTTTTCAGCATTTCCTTTTGAATTTTGGGATCAGAATCCGGAATATACGGATGGTTAGGAAATCCTCTCATAGTCAATGTTCCCCTTTCGAAATGTTAATTAAGCAATACCGCCGCCGTCTACAACAAGAGCAGCACCGGTTACCCAGCTGGCTAAATCAGAGCACAAGAATAATACTCCGTTAGCAATATCCTCAGGTTGGCCAATACGTGCCAACGGTCTGTCTGCACCGCAGGATTTCAGGAAAGCAGCTTCATCTGCATCAGACTTAATTGCGCCGATTTGCTTGCCTTCGCTGACCATCATAGCGGTAACAGTATCACCGGGATTAACGGAATTTACACGAATATGATCTTTACCATAGTCAATGGCCATAGCACGGGTAACGTTAACAATACCGCCTTTAACTGCACAGTAAGCAGCTGCTAAATCCCCGCCTTTTAAGCCCCAGCCTGAACCAGTATTAACAATGGAGCCGCCGCCCACTTTTTGCATTTCGGGAATAACATGTTTGCTCATTAAGAACAAACCTTTTAAACCTACGTCCAGAACGAAGTCCCATTCTTTTTCCGTAAGATCTGCCATGGCTTTGCGCACAGTAACACCGGCATTATTGTGGAGAATGTCGATACGTCCGAATTTATCCACAATAGCTTTAACAGTAGCGGTAACGCTTGCTTCGTTGGTAACATCGCACTTGAAGAAAGCAGCCTGACGACCTGCGTCTCTGATTTCCTGAGCTTTTGCCTCAGCTTTGTCGCTGACATCTACAATAGCTACAGCAGCACCATAGGCTGACAATAATTGTGCAACCCCTAGACCTATACCGGAACCGCCCCCTGTAATAACTGCCACCTTGCCTGTGAGATTCAAAGGATCTTTTTTCTGTAACATAGTTTATTACCTCCTAAAATTTTTAAATTACTTTCCTCACTTATTGTCTTCTACTAAATATATAGCACAAACCGTGCCAATCATCTATTTCAAGAAAATTTTATTTCTTTCAATTAAAATAAGACATTTTATCCCCTATTTAAGCCACTTTCTCTATGTTGTGTTTTTGACAAGCTACCATTCTACGCTGTTTCTGGCTATTCTTTGCCAACCATTTGACAAATTTGTCACTTTGACAATTTCATGTTATAATTTTGCCAACAGTAATTTTCCCGTCTGAAATATGCTTGCTTTCTTCATTCCAGTGCCTACGGAGGTTGGTAAAATGGATAATCTGCAACAACTTCGTCAACCCATTGAACGTATTATCAATGCTATCAGTATTTCTCTTAAATTGGAAGTAGCCGTTTTTGACAAAGAAGCACGTTTAGTTTGCTGCACTCCCACTTACTTAAAGAAAAAAGGTAAAGTAGTTCATGCTCCGTCTATACAAGAAGTATTACATATGGGAAGCGTTGTGGTCAATCGGCCCGGACAAATGCCCTCCTGTATCGGGTGCCGTTTTCGGGACAACTGCCCTTCCACCATGGAAATCTTAGCCTGCATTAAAGCAGGAGGCATTGTTACAGGCGTTGTTACCATTACTTCTTTTACTAAAGAAGGGTATACTCGCATCACCACTAATGAAGACGTCTATCTGGATGCTGTCCAGGAAATATCCCTAATGTTGGGAAACTTCATAGGCAGTAAATCAGCACAAACCTCCAACATACATATAGATGACATTATCCAAGGCATGATGGAAATGTCCACACATTCTGTTCTGGTAACAGATGGCAACGGTGTCATTACCCAGTACAACCAAATTGCCAAAAACACTTTAAAATTCTGCCGGCTTTCTGCCAGTTCTCTTTGGCATATCATCCCGGAAGAAATTGCCAGACAGGCCCTGCGAGGTGTAGATTTTCGGGAAAAAGAATTCACAAAGGACAATTTCTATGCCAAGTTCACCAGTAAAGCCATTTATCGCAATGATGCCATTGTGGCAGTCATTGTCCGGCTTTCTAACGAATCTTTTGGTAAAAACCAAAAGGCTTTCAGTCTGGAGCATATTATCGGTTCCACCCCTCAGACCATGAGTATTCATAGATTAATTGCCAAAGTTGCCAGCAGCCCTTCCCCGATTTTAATTACCGGTGAAACAGGAACCGGTAAAGAACTGGTAGCCAGAGCCATTCACGAACAGAGCAACAGAGCGAAATTCCCCTTTGTAGCAGTAAACTGTTCCGGCATTCCTGCAGCTCTTTTCGAAAGTGAACTCTTCGGTTATGCCGAAGGTTCTTTCACCGGAGCCAAAAAAGGTGGTAAAATCGGTAAAATCGAAATGGCTCAAGGTGGCACCCTTTTCTTGGATGAGTTAGGGGAAATGCCTCTTTCCATGCAGCCCAAGCTTCTCCGTGTCCTTCAGGAATATGAAGTAGAACGAGTGGGTTCCGCAGAAAAAATTCCTTTGGATATTAGAATTATTGCCGCCACCAACTGCGATCTGGAAGAAATGATGCGTCAAGGCAAATTCCGCAAAGATTTATTTTATCGGATTGGGGTGGTGAATATCGACCTGCCTCCTCTCAGAGAACGGCAAAAAGATATTATGCCTATTGCTATGAACTATTTGGAAAAATTAAAGAATAAATTTCCCGTTGACATTCAAAGTTTTTCTTCTGAAGTGGAAGATTTCTTTGTGCACTTTCCTTGGCGTGGCAATGTACGTGAATTGCAAAACACCATCGAATACATAGCCAATCTATGTGAACACCAAGTAGTCACAATGACTGATTTGCCCAAAAAATTATTGAGCCAAAATTTACCGGGAAGTTCTCACTTTAGCTCTGTAGGCAGCAGTTTCAGCGTTCAGGAAGAAGAACAGCTGCAAAACCTTATGGACAAATATGGGCAAACTCTTAACGGCAAAAAGAAAATCGCTGAAACTTTAGGTATCAGTCTACGTACTTTGTACCGCAAAATGGAAAAATACCAATTAAAATAGCAGCCAGTTATATATAAAAAACACGGTAATGAGAATTTTCATGGACTACGTCGTTGGAGCCCAGGAATTTTACTCACTACCGTGTTTTTTTCACTTAGTTTTTATGTACAAAGTCTTTTGTCATAAAGTTTGCATATTCTGGATTAATATTATATTTCTTTAAATAGTACTTATGCAGGAATGTAGCCATTACACACAGCGTTACCAAACCAATGGGCAATAAGATGAAAGGAGAAATCCTGGTGAAACCATAAATAGTGTACAATACCAAGATTACTCCGCCTACGGACATGGCATAAGGCAACTGGGTGGCAACATGGTCAATATGATCGGCACCGGAGAAGATAGATGCCATTACCGTGGTATCAGATACCGGCGAAGAATGGTCACCGAAAATTGCCCCGGATAAAACTGCACCGGACAAAGCCACGGAAATATTAGGATCACCGGTAAGTTTGTAACCAAGAGAAATAGCCAGCGGTGTCATAATTGCCATGGTACCCCAAGAAGTTCCGGTAGCAAAAGCAATCAAAATGGAAATCAGCATAATAACAGGGGGCAAAACACCAAAAGGAATATTATGTGTTGTAATCAGTTCTACAACGAAATTGGCTAAACCAAGCTGTTTAGTAATAGAACCCAATGACCAGGCCAGAACCAGAATAGCACCGGTAAGAACCATCAGTTTGAAACCATCTACGATAGTATTCATGGTTTCTTTGAAATCCATAAGCTTCGTGCCCAAAGCCAAAGCAACACCTGTAGCTGCCATTACGAAAGAACCCCACAGCAAAGCGGAACTGGCATCGCAGTTTTCCAGAACGCTCAAGATACCCTCGGCAAAATGTTCTTTGCCTGTCCAGCCAATGCCGAAGAAAATTGTCAACAAAGCTAAACCTATAGGCAGAACGAAAGTTTTAATCATAGGACGTTCCATTTTCGGTTCGCCCAAATCATTGCCTACGTCCATCATGGGCATTGCCCCGTCACGGGTGTATTTACCGGTTTCCAGGCAACGGTCTTCTGCTTTCAGCATAGGACCATAGTCCATACCGGTGTACATAATGAAAGCAACGAATAGGATAGTCAGAATGGAATACATATTGAAGGGCAGACTATGGATGTAAGCCGCCATTGGTTTAATATCCGTAATCCCGGTCAATTTAATACCCTGAGCAATCATACTGATCTGATAAGCAATCCAGTCAGAAATCAAAAGTGCTGCGCAAGGTGCGGCTGTAGAATCCAATACATAGGAAAACTTTTCTGAAGAGATGCGATATTCTTTGCAAATATCACGGAAAACGTTGCCATCTACGGCTGCTACCAAGCAGTCATTAATGGAAGTGCAGATGCCCAGACCCCAGGTGCCCAGACAAATGGAACGGCGTTTTTTGAAACGATGTTTTGCAGCCCTGGCCAAAGCGAAACTGCCGCCCAGCCGCCAGATAAAAGCAATACCAACGCCCATGAACATAGTAAAAATAACCAGCAATGCATTGTCAGGATCTCCTAGATTCTGTACCAGAATCTTCAAGGTGTACGTTATCCCGGCCCCCGGATTAAAACCACACACAATCAAACCTCCGGTAAAAATTCCCATAAACATAGAGAGTAAAACTTGTTTTGTTACGAAGCACAAGACGATTGCCACCAGCGGGGGGAGCAAAGATAAAACCCCATAATTTTCCATAATCTCGATCTCTCCTTTTCCTTTGTCCTTCATTTTTTTACTTGCACGTTAATTCTCCTATAATTTATGTAGCACATTCCGTGCCAAATGATTTTTTTCTCTAAAACGTTCCTTCCCTTTTGCTGTTTTTTGTAACATTTATTATAAATTCATGTAATTATCAGTTTATTTAATAATTGTTTTCTCTTGCAAGAAATGTTTTTTTGCTTTCCTTGCCACTCCTGTGACAACTTTGTCACCTTGGCAAATGACTGTCATTAGATTTGAACTTTATGCTATAATGATGAATATAGAGTTGCAAATTCAGTGTCCAGAATTTCAGATTTCCTATTTTATATGGAAGGGGGAAGAACAATGCCACTAGAACAACGCTTGGAACAGTCTCAGAAACTGATTCTCAGTCAGACTATGCGTCAGGCTCTTTTGCTCTTGCAGCTCCCCTTACAAGATTTGGATAAATATCTTCAGGAGGCATCTCTGTCCAATCCTGTTCTGGAAGTGGAACATTCCTCGGACACCTGTCCCTATCCTGATTCTGCCACTGTAGAACGAGATGTGGAAACTCCTCCTGAATATCAGGAACACTCTATTTGGGACAAGGCCAAATCTGCGGATAAAACGGTAGATTTCACGGACTTTTTCTCCAGCCCCCAAACTTTTTCGGAGCATTTAACGGAACAATTAGGTCAAATCAAAGACCTGGACCCATATACCCTAGCCCGCTGCCGTTATTTGGTAGACTGTCTGAACCCTATGGGATATCTGGAATTTTCTCTGGTTGACTTGGCAAAAGAAACAGGACAATCGCTGCCCGCCATGGAACAAGCTCTAACCATTGTACAAAGTTTAGACCCCATTGGTTCCGGGGCTCGGACGCTGTCTGAGTGTCTGTTGCTGCAATTGGCCAATACCGCTGATTTCACTGAAGTTAATATACGTTTAATTCAAACAGGACTGCCCTTAGTGGCCAAAAACGACCTGGCAGGACTGGCGAAATTATTAGGTGTAAAACCTGCTGAAGTGCGGCTTGGTATGCAGGTAATTAGACGCTTAAACCCCATTCCTTCCCGGGGATTTTATGCTGTAGTTGACTCTTCCTATATTCAGCCGGAAGCAACCATTCGTTGTGAAGATGGCCAGGTTTTTGTCGATATGAACGACCATGTTTTACCTCAGGTTACTTTGAACCCCGAATATTGTGCTTTGCTGGGCAAAGCCGACTGTCGTAATGCACAGCCTTATCTGCGGGAAAAACTGGCTGAAGCGAAAAACCTTATGGCCAGCCTGCAAAACCGCAGTGACACCATCAGTCGTTTAATCTCTACTGTAATAGTAATGCAAAAAGCATATTTTTTAAATGGGGCACCTTTAAAACCTATGACTATGAAGCAGGTAGCCGATGCATTAGGGCTTAATCATTCTACGGTAAGTCGGGCCGTAAAAGACAAATTCATCCAGTTTCACGGAGCCGTATTTCCCCTCCGACGGTTCTTTACAGCTGCTTTACAAGCCACAGACGGTACCGTAACCTCTGCAGCCGCCGCCAAAGAACAGATTCGGCATTTTGTGGCAGCAGAAAATCCCGGCAAACCTTTGTCAGACGAGGTGCTGGGGGAAGCTTTGGCCGGTGTTGGTATCATATTGTCCAGACGTACCGTTGCTAAATACCGCACAGAGCTTGGCATTCCCGTGGCCAGCAGCAGAAAGCACAAATAACGTCCTTTTAGAAAAGCCCGTCGGTTCCCCACCGACGGGCTTTACATTTGTTTTACTTTGTAGATATGTACTTTTGTAACACTTTACCTGTTGCCAAAGATTTTTTTACATCTATAATACGCTGATTAGTACTACCCCTGAACCGAAGATTCAACTGTTTCTTGGCCAAAATAAACTCCCCGTCTACTAAAACATCAATGTAGGAGAGCATTTCCCCGGTCAATTTCTTATCGGGCCACTTTCCGGGCAAGATTTCCGTATCATAGAGATAACCGGAATAGCACCAAATATCTTTCGTGGGGTATTTAGCTTTAACCTTCCCTAAAAACGGTGCCAATACCACTTGATTTTCCGGTTCAAAGGGTTCTCCTCCCAATAAAGACAGGCCACGAATATAATCCGGAGCCAAAGCATTTAAAATTTCTTCTTCCGTAGCTGCCGTAAATCTTTTTCCATAGCTAAAATCCCAGGTTTCTTGATTGAAGCAACCGGGACAGTGATGCCTGCAGCCGCTGACAAATAATGACACCCGCACACCTACTCCATTAGCCACATCACACTTTTTTATATCACCATAAAACATGCTGTTTCTGCCTCCGACCTAATTCGTTCGAAATATGTAAAAATTCTTCTGTGTCTGTACCAGCCTGCTTACAGATGCATAACCCTGGACTTAATTTCTTTCGTCTTACCAACATTCCAGAAATTTTCCCCTAAATACCCGCAGGTACGCCTGGTTACATTCATAGTAGCCTGATCCTTGTTATGGCATTGAGGGCATTCCCATTCAAGATTATCATTGATGGCTATTTCCCCTTCAAATCCACATTTTTGGCAATAATCACTTTTGGTATTAAATTCTGCATATTGAATATTATCGTAAATATAGTGAATAACAGCTTCCACGGCTTCTGGATTATGCTGCATATTGGGTACTTCCACATAAGAAATACACCCACCGGTAGAAATCTTTTGAAACTGACTTTCGAAAGAAAACTTGTGAAACGCATCAATATGCTCACGAACGTCCACATGATATGAGTTAGTGTAGTACCCCTTATCTGTAACGTCTTTAATAGTGCCAAACCGTTCTTGGTCAATACGAGCAAAGCGATAGCACAAAGATTCAGCCGGTGTGCCGTACAGAGCAAAGCCTAACCCACCTGACTCTTTCTTCCAACGGGCACAAGCATCCCGCATGTGCTCCATAACTTTTAGGGCAAAGTCCTCTCCCTCAGGAGAAGTGTGACTGCTCCCTTTCATAAGCAAAGTCAATTCATATAAACCAATATAGCCTAAAGATAAGGTAGAATAGCCATTTAGCAATAATTTATCAATGGTTTCCCCTTTTTTCAGACGGGCAATGGCGCCATATTGCCAGTGCACAGGACTAACATCTGATTTTACTCCCATGAGAGCCTCATGCCGGCACATAAGAGCCTTTCTGCATAACTCCAGTCGTTGATCCAAAAGCTTCCAAAACTGTGCTTCATCGCCGTGAGCCACAATACCGATTTGGGGCAAATTGATGGACACTACTCCCTGATTAAAACGACCTTCGAATTGGTATTGTCCCTCTTTGTTTTTCCATGGAGACAGAAAACTGCGGCACCCCATGGGAGAGAACACATTGCCTTCGTAAATTTCCCGCATTTTCTTAGCACTGATATAGTCAGGGTACATACGTTTAATGGAACATTGGGCCGCCAAATGGGTCAAATAGTCATATTTGCCGCCGGTAAGATTATTGCAGGTATCCAAAACATATACTAGTTTCGGAAAAGCAGGTGTAACAAATACACCTACATCATTCTTGATACCCTTTAACCTTTGACGAAGAATTTCCTCGATAATCAGGGCATTTTCTTCTACATACTCATCATTTTCATCCAAATGCATAAACAAAGTCACAAAAGGAGATTGACCATTAGTGGTCATTAGAGTGTTAATCTGATATTGAATTGTCTGAGCGCCGCTGGCCAGCTCATCCCGCACTTGCTGCTTTAAAATATTGTTAAGCGTTGTTTCGTCTAGTTTGCCCTCCGTATCTGCCAACAGTTTCCTGCGGAACTTTTCTTTGCTGCGGCGAAGATATTTGCCCAAATGACATAAATCCACAGACTGTCCACCATATTGGCTGGAAGCTACAGACGCAATAATCTGGGTCATAACAGTACAAGCCACTTGAAAGCTTTTGGGACTTTCAATCATTTTTCCGTTCATAACAGTACCATTATCCAGCATATCTCCAATATTTATGAGGCAACAGTTAAAAATTGGCTGAATAAAATAATCAGCATCGTGAAAATGGAGAATGCCCTCATCATGAGCTTTGGAAATATCTTCCGGCAGAATTAACCGGCGAGTCAGGTCTTTAGACACTTCTCCGGCAATTAAATCCCGCTGGGTAGAAGCCATAATAGCATTTTTATTGGAATTTTCTTCCATAACATCTTTATTTTCCGCGCGAAGCAACGATAAGATGGATTCATCCGTGGTATTAGCCTTACGCACCAAAGCTCTAGTATAGCGATATATAATATAGGCTTTAGCCAGTTCGAATTTTCCTAGAGCCATAAGTTGATGCTCCACCATATCCTGAATATCTTCTACCAGCAATCTGTCTTTATTCTTTTCTTCCACATAACGAGCTATCTCAGCAATACTGGCTTCGTTAATTCTCTCTGCTTCATCTACTGCTGCATTGGCTTTCTCTATAGCTTTAACGATTTTAGACGGGTCAAAAGTTACAGTGGAACCATTTCTTTTAATTACTTTCTTCATTTTTCTGCCTCTTTTCTGCTAATAATTATTATATAGAATTTCTAGTTATTTAGTAAAGGCTATTGCTATATTTATTGCTTTTATATAATACCTTAAAATGCCCAAAAAAGCAATAAAAAAGCACAATATCTTGTGCTTTTTTATTTTGTGATGTCAACATGTAGTTTTATTGTCTCCATTGGTGCTCCATTGGTGCCAGGCACTTTGGGCGATGTCGCCAAAAGTGCCTGGCACCAATGGAGACATGCTTTAATTCCACAACATTTGCTGATTGAAATGCAGCAGTGCTTCGTTTATTTCATACAAATCATAATCACCTAACTTAATGTAATACTCTATAATAAGGTCTCTTTTGTCACTG
>JALCSJ010000038.1 GCA_022653215.1 Acidaminococcaceae bacterium | reverse complement strand
CGTACCTCCAGCATATCAACTACGTTGTTAGCAATAGTTCCCAAAGGCACATCAGCCAAAGCCTCCTGATCACTGCGCTGGAGCCTGCTGATATCCAGCAGTTCCTTAATCAGTCTCTCCAGACGAATTGTTTCGCCATTAATCAAGTTTCTGTATTTCTTTATGTCTTCAGGATCTGAAATAGTCCCATCGGTTATTGCTTCGTTATAGCCACGAATAATTGTAATCGGTGTACGGAGTTCATGGGAAACATTGGCTACGAAATCTCTGCGCAGTTTCTCCATTTTATTTGTCTTTTTTACGAATTCATCCAAATCTCTTCCCAAGGAATTCAAAGAACGACCTAAATCGGAAATTTCGTCATCGCCTTCCACATCTACCTTTAGTGTATAATCTCCGGCAGCAATAGCTGAAGCACTATCCTTCATAAGAACCAAAGGTCTAATCATGTGTCTGGTCAGACGATTAACAATAACCATACTAATACATAAAGCAATTAAACCTACAACTATAGTATAAAGATAAATATCATCCAACACTTTATTTAGGCCGCTGATAGGCGCAGCCAGCAAAATCGCTCCTGTTGTTTTCTTGCCGGTTTCTGACTTAATTGGCAAGCCAACCAGTAAAACCTGCTCTTTGTAATAAGGATGGAAAATACGAGAATTAACCCTATTACCTGCATACACATCGGATAATATTTTTTCTACTTGATTATGCATAGTTCCGGAAGCTTTAATCTGCTCGCCAATGGAAGCAACAGCTTTTTGCGCATTGTCGCGTCTAGCCTGGCCTGATTTACCCGGATTTTTAGTGTTTTCCTCCCCGGCATTTGCCTTGCCCTCCGGCTCCATTTTAAACACATCTTCCGGCTTTTCAGAAGTAGCTAAAA
The DNA here is from genome assembly GCA_022653215.1 of Acidaminococcaceae bacterium. Lineage (GTDB taxonomy): Bacteria > Bacillota > Negativicutes > Acidaminococcales > Acidaminococcaceae > JALCSJ01. The sequence continues at coordinate 13,553 of JALCSJ010000038.1, read as the reverse complement.
GTTCATATTTGGTATCGAAAAGCCATATTCTGGCCCCAATGAGCTGATCAACAGAAGACAAATATCTTTCCAGGGATGTGCTGTTGGCATCCATGGTCAAAAAATAATTGGCGATAATGGCGACTTCTGCGCCCTTAGTGTTAAGTTCTCTCTCTTTGTCCTTGAAAAAATAATCAGTTATTAAATAGGACAAACCTACGGAAACACCTACTATGATAACGGCAATAAGACCCATGTACGAATACATGAGTCTGGTACTTAATGATCTTTTCACTTTTTAACCTCAAATTTATAACCTACTCCCCAAACGGTTAGAATATCCCACTTGGAATCCTTTGGTATGTTCAGCTTGTGACGCACCCGCTTAATATGGGTATCAACTGTCCTGGTATCACCATAATAAGTATAACCCCAAATTGTTTCCAGCAGTTGATTACGGGAAAAAACAATACCCGGATGAGAAGCCAGACACCAGAGCAGTTCCATTTCCTTAGCAGTGAAAGTTACTTCTTTGCCAAAAGCCACTACTCTGTATTCGCTTAGATTAATCATCAAATCAGGAAACTCCAGGACTTGCTTGCCGGTAGCAGCAATAGTCTGACCACTGCGCCGCAGTACTGCATTAACTCTGGCTACAACTTCTCTTGTGTTAAATGGTTTGGTAATATAATCATCTGCACCGATTTCCAGTCCCAAAATTCTGTCGTCATCCTCATCTTTAGCTGTAAGCATAATAATAGGAATATCGGAAATCTTGCGGACTTGCTTGCATACTTCCAGTCCATCCATAACGGGCATCATGATATCCAAAACAATAATATCAGGCTTATCAGACTGGACTTTGACTAAAGCCTCAGCACCATCTGCCGCTTCTACTACTTCAAAGCCGGCTTTTTTCAAATAAATACTTAATATATTTCTAATTTGTGCTTCGTCATCTGCCACAAGAACCTTCTGTTGTTTTTCCATGTCCACATCTCCTCCGCTATTTTTTCTTCTTTAATTTCATATATTGTTTTTTCAGGCAGTCAAAAGTTTCTTCACTTAAATCATGCTCCATTTTGCAGGCATCAGCCACGGCATTCTTTTCACTGACACCCATTTCTTCCAGCAAATGGCTAAGAACCTGATGCCGTTCATAAATCCGCTCGGCAATTTCTCTGCCCTTTTCTGTCATAGTAATAAACCCTTCTCCATCAATGGTTATATAACCATTTTCTTTAAATTTTTTCATGGCAATACTGATAGTTGGCTTAGAGTAATCCATTTCTCTGGCAATATCCACGGATTTCACCAAACCCAGTCTGTTTTTCAAAACCAAAATTGTTTCTAAATACATTTCCGCTGCTTCATGAATTTCCATTTTATCTTCTCCCGGATAAAAATACTTATATTTAATAGTTTACAACATTATGTACTTAGTTGCAACTAATCAGTACTAGATGTACTACTTTTGTCACAATGTTTTACCGGCATTATAAAGATGCCTCTTTATTTTTTAAAAAGTTTATTGGCATAGTTTACTGAAGCTACAGCACTTGCGGCATAAGCATCTGCTCCTATTACTTTAGCATAGTCCTCAGTCAGTACTGCCCCACCTACTACGATTTTGCAGTCCACTGCCTTGCGCAGCTGCTTTATGGTTTCTTCCATAGATGTTACCGTAGTTGTCATTAAAGCAGACAAACCAACTAATTTAGCTTTATTTTCAAGAGTTGCTGCCACAATTTTTTCCGGCGGCACGTCCTTACCTAAATCAATAACTTTATATCCGTAGTTTTCCCAAAGGACCTTCACTATATTTTTACCAATATCATGAACATCACCTTTTACTGTAGCCAGAACAATAGGGTCACCGTTTTCCTTTCCCGGCCCAAATTTTTGCTTTATAACATCAAATCCGGCTTTAGCAGCATCAGCACTCATGAGGAGCTGAGGCAAAAAAAGTGTTTTCTTTTCAAAAGCCTCCCCTACCATATTTAGAGCCGGAATCATATCTTCATTAATAATATCTAAAGGTTTCTTGCCACCGGACAAAAGTTTTTCCACAGCTTTATGGCTGTGTCCCGTAAGTCCCTTGACAATGGCTTCATAAAGGGAATATTCTCCTTCCGGTCCTTGTGGTTTAATCTCTTGCTTTACTCCGGCAAAATGCTCTAAATATGCTTTACACCCTAAGTCCTTATTGCTCAATGCTCCGTAGGCATAATAAGCGTTAAGCATGGCTTCACTCTTAGGGTTAAGAATAGCAGCACTTAAACCTTGTTCCATAGCCATAGCCAGAAAAGTACTATTAACCTGGTCTCTAGCCGGTAATCCGAAAGAAATATTAGATACACCCATAATTGTTTTAATGCCTTTAGCATGCAAAGATTTTACCACATCCAGTGCTACTACGGCATTTTGTCCACCTGTGCTGATTGTCATGGCCAGGGGGTCAATAAAAATATCCTGTTCCTTAATGCCAAAAACCTTGGCTCTGTGAATAATCTTCCAAGCAATGGCCAATCTTTCTTCTGCTGACTCAGGAATACCCTTGTCGTCCAAGCACAAACCTACTAAAGCTGCCCCATATTTTTTTGCTAGAGGCAGGACCTTTTCTAAAACTTCTTCCTTACCATTAACAGAGTTCAATAAGGGACGACCGTTATATATACGCAAAGCCTGCTCCATAGCTATATAGTCAGAAGTATCTATTTGCAATGGCACTGAAGTAATGGCCTGGAGAGCTAACACAGCTTTAGTAAGCAAAGCCGGTTCATTCACTCCCGGCACACCTACATTAACATCCAGTGCTGAAGCTCCCTTTTCTAACTGTTCCAGGGCCAGATTGCAGACATAATCCATATTTTCCGCTTTTAAAGCTTCTTTCAAACGAGGCTTTCCTGTAGGATTAATTCTTTCTCCAATAATTACAGGCATATGAACAAAATCAACACTTGAACCATACCCGGAGATTTGGGTCTCAGCCTTCGTAGTTTTTCCTATTGGTTTATGTCCTTTTAAATTCTCACATAATGCTTTAATATGTTCAGGCGTGGTACCGCAGCAACCACCTAAAAGAGCTGCTCCCTCTGCCGCAACTTCGGACATTAACTTGCCATATTCTTCAGGGCCTACAGCAAAAACAGTTTTGCCTTCTTTTACTACCGGCAGTCCTGCATTGGGATTTACTACAATTGGCAAATCCACCGAGTCTACTCCCCTGGGTAAAAGTTTCACAATTTGTTCCGGGCCTAGACCGCAGTTGAATCCCACTGCATCTACACCTAAAGCAGCGGCCAGGAAAAAAGCAGTTTCTACGTCAGCCCCATTAAGCAGTTTCCCTGATAAATCAAAAGTAAAAGTACAAACTATAGGTAATTGGCTATTTTCTTTAGCAGCTAAAATTGCTGCCTTGGCTTCGTAACTATCACTCATAGTTTCAATTAAAATTATATCAGCCCCGGCCTTCACTCCGGCCTGAACTTCTTCCTTATATATTTCCACAGCCTGTGCAAAGGCAAGATCCCCAAAAGGCTGCAATAGCTTACCTGTGGGGCCCATATCTAAGGCCACAAAAATTTCTCTGTCACATGGTATGGTTCCTTGTGATTTTTCTTGGACAATAGCCGAACGAATATTTTTTACGGCTCCTTGAAACACTTCGGCTACACTGACTCCAGTATCTGTTAATTTTAAAGAGTTTGCGCCAAAAGTATTGGTTTTAATAATCTGAGCACCGGCTGCCAGGTAAGCCCCATGCACAGCCTGAACCTTTTCCGGATGCTGGATGTTCCATATTTCCGGCAGCTCTCCTGCCTGAAGTCCTGCTGCCTGAAGCATAGTTCCCATGGCCCCGTCAAAATACAAAAAATCTTTTCCCAGCAAATCTCTAAACGCCATATTATGCCTCCTGACGAAATGGGCAAGCTTAAATATTCTGCCTATAATCTATACCAATAATGGCTGTTACTGATTTAATAGGTGCCATCATACCACTTGCCGTTAAAGTAAGACCGATTTTATTACAATTTAAAATAGCAAATACTTTTTTCTGTTCTTCTAAATCCCAATCTCCGTACCCCGGTGAGAAGCGCCAACGAAAAGAAACACCTGTAAAATCTTTTTTCAGTTCCTCTTCCACCGTATCACAGTAATGCTCAATTAAAGCCGCCCCCACAGCCTGAGCTGCTGCGCCCTGAGTCAAACCTTCCAGGGCAATACGTCTTTGTGCCACATCGAACTTACTGCCCAAAGTGGCACCAAAAAGCAATACTTCCGTGCAGCCATCTAAGTGCTTTGCTAAATTGCTACTGCAAAACTCTAGACCATTTTCCAGAACAATTTTTCCTTTTGCTTGGGCACTGCACTGTATGACGTGACATTTTAAGCGCGTAGAAACAAAACGAGGCATAACTTCGTTGCGTAGTTTTAGATATGCTAAATCACAGGCATTCTCAGCCTGCTTATCATCGCCTTTAGCCCTAAAATATCTAAGAGCTTCTTTTTTATCATAGAGTAAATATCTTGCTACCATAATTTCCTCGCTTATTTGATAATTTCGGAGAGAGCCTTACGAATGCCCCCGATAATTTCCGGTTTGTTCATAGTATAAACATGAATATTCGTAAAATCATTAGCAATAAGATCCATAATCTGTCCAATGGCATAGGCCATTCCTGCCTGCTTTAAAGCACCCGGCCTATCAGCAAATTTTTCTGCCATAGCTCTGAGAGATGCAGGCAAAGGAGTACCGCTTAAAGTAAAAATACGTTCAATTTGCTTAGCTGTGGTAATAGGCATAATACCAGGTACTACAGGAACATTAATGCCGTGAGCCATCAAACGGTACATATAGTTATAGAAAGCAGGATTTTCAAAAAACATTTGAGTAACAAGAAAATCACAGCCTTCTCCTAATTTTATTTTAGTATTCTCAATATCTTGTTCAAGTGTAGCTGCCTCCGGATGACCCTGAGGATAACAAGTTCCTCCTACGCAAAAATCACCGTGACTTTTTATTTCCCGTACTAAATCGCTGGCATGTTTGAAATCGCCCTCCGGCATTGGCCTGCCCTGTGGTTTATCACCTCTAAGGGCCAAAACATTAGTAACTCCTGCGGCTTTATACTGATCTAAAGTTGTATCAATACTGACTTTGTCAGCCCCTACACAAGTCAGATGTGCTAAAGCCGGCACTTTGCATTTTTCTATTTCTCCCACTAAAGCAACGCTTTTACCTACAGCAGTACCACCTGCGCCATAGGTCACACTCATGTAGTCTACTCCATCCTGAGCAATTTTATGGACTATTTCCAGGGCATTTTCTAATTGGCTGCCTTCTTTAGGCGGAAATAATTCACAGGAAATACAAACCTTCTTTCCCCTTAGCAAATTAATTATCTTCATCTTATTCCCCTCTTCTTTTCTCTATATCATCTCTATAAGATATTAGTCACTATTATAACACAAACGTACAACTTGAGTGGACCCTTTTTATGTTATTTTCTCTCACACATACCAAAAGGCGGTATTTACTTTAAAAGTAAATACCGCCTTATTGACCTTTACGGGTCAAACCTTACTTACAGAACTCTGGCTGCGCCAATGTATCTAGCTCCGAAATAACCGCTAAATACAGGTGAAATCGTCACACCGGTACTGGAACCGGCCTGAATCATTTCTCCACCGCCCAAGTAAATGCCTACGTGGGAAGGTCCTGGTTCATAAGTCTCAAAAAACACCAAATCTCCCGGCTGTAAATTGCCGGATGAAACCTTGGGGTAATTGTAATACTGCACATCTGCAGTCCGAGGAATGTCAATACCAACTCTCCGGAAAACATATTGTGTAAAGCCTGAACAATCAAACCCCCATGGACTTGTGCCACCAAATACATACGGCACTCCCATGTACTCAAAAGCTGCCGAAATCAGATTTCTTACGACTCCGCTGCCACGGCTAACACCGTAACTGCTTCTTGTGGGTAGATCGGAACCCATAAGCTTGGAGTAGGTATAGCTACCAACTACGCCGTCAGGAGTAAGACCCACACTAGCTTGATACTTCTTAACTGCTTCTGTTGTCTGTGCCCCGAACACTCCGTCCGGAATACCGATGTCGTAACCTTCCATCAGAAGTTTTTCTTGTATAGCCACGATTTCCGGTCCTGATTGACCTTGACTAAAACTGGCCTCTGCCTTCTGACTTGGTAACGTCACCATAGCCATTGCCATGACAAACACTACGCCCAAAATCATCCTTCTTAAAATAAAAACCACCCTCTCGAATTTTAGTCTGCGAAGTTAGCTGCCGGGTTCGGGTCGAGATGCCCTATCCTTACGGAATTGACCCCACTTTGGTTCCCCCGCTCTTGTTTCCAAGATTAGACTTTTTTTGAAACGACATTATTATAACAAAATTGTAACTGCTTTGTCTATTTTTTCACCAAATGTTCACGAATTATGTAAAGCGGTCTCTGTTTTACTTCTTCAAATATTCTTCCCACATATTCACCTACAATACCGATGCCTACTAGCTGCACACCACCTAAGAACAATACGCTTACTGCCAAAGTTGTCCAACCAGGTACAGCATCTTCAATAATATATTTCACATATATGACATGGAAAAGAAGTAAAATACTTCCACATCCCAAAATACAGCCCAAATAAAAAGCAAAACGCAAAGGCACATTAGAAAAAGCAGTAATGCCATCTAAAGCAAAATGCAGCATTTTACTTAAGTTGTACTTTGATTTACCGGCAAATCTGGGAGGCGCAATAAATTCTAGGGTTGTATATTTGAAACCCATGTTATTAATCAACCCTCTGATAAACCTGGCCCTTTCTCTAAAAAGACGAAAAGCAACCACTGCCTTTTTATCCAAAAGACGAAAGTCTGAACCACCCGGAGTAATTCTCATATCAGATAAAGCATTGATAAGTTTATAGTAAACGGAAGAAGTTATGTTTTTAAAAAAAGACGCATCTTCTGTGGCCTTGCGGATGGTCTGAACGATTTCATAGCCATTCTCCCACAGTCTGAGCAGTTTAGGAACCAGCTCCGGGGGATGCTGCAAATCCCCGTCCATGGTAATAACTGCATCTCCTGCAGCTGCATCCATGCCACAAGTCAAAGCCCTCTGATGTCCAAAATTGCGAGAAAAAATATAGCCCTGAACACGCTGGTCTTTTTCCACCAAAGCATTAATCAGCACAGGAGTGGCATCCCTAGAACCGTCGTCAACAAAAATCAGCTCATAGTCATAAAGCTCCTTGGCCATTACAGCGGTCAGGTGCTTATAAAATTCATTAATATTATCCGCCTCGTTAAAAACGGGGACAACAAATGATACTAGTTTAGCCATATTTGCCTCTTTATGTCGCCTCGGCGGTGAGATAATCCCTCCTATCCCGTCGGGAAACATATCACCACCTCTGCTTCTTTAGTTTAAGTGAAGCCAGTCGAGAATTTTTGGGCGGCATATAAAAGTCGCCCAAAAAATTCCTCGCTGGCTGAACCTTTTAAGTTTGTGAGTGTTCATTAAGCCGAGTTCTGTTAATGATAATCATTTATCTAGCCCTGCAGTTACCTGCAGATTCAAGCGACACAACCCGGAAGGATCAGCGGGCCGCTTCATCCCTTCCCTATTTGGTCTTGCTCCGAATGGGGTTTACCTAGCCGACCAATCACTTGGCCGCTGGTGCGCTCTTACCGCACCTTTTCACCCTTACCGGTTACCCGGCGGTATATCTCTGTGGCACTAGCCTGGGAGTTGCCTCCACTGGACGTTATCCAGCATTCTGCCCTTTGGAGCTCGGACTTTCCTCGTCAGCACAAGGCTGCCGCGATTATCTTTCACACTCACATGTCAAAACTTACCATAATTAAAGCTTCACGTCAAGAATTAAATAAGACCTTACTTAATTCAGCCATATATTCCTCAAGATTTAAATAAATACCGTTGAAGCATTTTGTTATATTCCCAGGAACTCTTGCTTTCCCACTTATGGAATTGGTTCAAATTAGCATCCAGTTCATCTGCATAGTGAACAATGAAACTTTCCTTGGTTTTACAGTTCACCGGTGAACCTTTTTCCATATCACCGTGATGTGACAAAATTATATGAAGCAATTGTTCTAATGTTTCCGGTTTTAACTCATCAATATGTCCTGCGACTTCTTTAATTTTCATGGCACCAATGGCAATATGTCCCAGAAAACGCCCTTCTGTTGTATAAGGAAATCCCAGTTCGGGAGAAATTTCTTTCAGTTTGCCCACATCATGAAGAAGGGCTCCTGCTGTAACTAGGTCCGCATCCACTCCTCCCACGGTTTTACCCATGGCCAAAGCTAGTTCTGCAACACAAACTGTATGATGCAAAAGTCCGCCTACGTAAGCATGATGTAAACGCATACCTGCCGGATTGATAAGAAACTGCTGATAAGTTTCACCGGATAAAACTGTAGCTACTAACTTTTTCAGGCCAGGGTTTTTGATACCGGCCATTAATTCGTCCAACTTTTTCTTGTATGCCTCTAAATCAATACCACCGCTGGGCAAAAGGCTGGAAATATCATCTTCCGGGCCTACAGCCTCGGCTTTTTGCATAATAATCTGAAGCGTCATATTGGTGGAATATTTATTAATGTCTACGCTTCCCCCTACTTTCATAGGGCGAGGCTCTTCCAGTTTTTGCAGCCGGCCAATAGGTCCTGCTTCAAAACAAATAAAAGGAATACAACCGCTGTTATCTTCCAATAGGCCTTTAGCATATGCCTTTCCATTAGAAGATGTCCCAATTTTTTGCAGGCGCACCAAACAAGGCTGCTCCATTTTTTCACCTAATTTTAAATCACTTATCATATTTTGCTCCTAAATGTTTATATATGTTGCAGAATTACTTCTTCTTCGGCACGGACAATCTCAATTTCTCTCTTGCTGTCCTTGGCCCAGCCCTTGATAACGTCTTCCAATTGGTCCAAAACCGGCCGTTCGGTAAATTGATGGCCTCCATCAATTAAGTTCAACCCAAGATTTAAAGCTTTTTGTGCCACGTGATATTTCACGTCACCGGTTACAAGAGTATCTGCTCCTGCTTCCAATACAGCTTCCATAAAGTCAGCACCGCTGCCTCCTACTACAGCTACCTTGTAGCAATCCTGACCACCATCTGTATAAGCGACTCCATCAGCTTCCAGAGCTTTTTTTACTTTACCGGCAAAGGTTTTAAGAGCTAGAGGTTTAGTTAAAAAACCGATGCGAGCCAGTCCCTGCTCCGGACATTCCGGACGAGCTACAGTTTCCACTTTGTCCAGACCTAATTTTGCAGCCAAAACATCATTGACGCCGCCTTGAGCAGCATCTAGATTAGTATGGGCAGCATAAACTGCAATATTATTTTTTATTAGCTCATACATGAAGTACATTTTAATATCGGTAATTACCAATGTCTTAGGCAGATTGAAATAATAAGGATGATGGGTAATAATCATATCCACCTTTTGGTCAATAGCCTGTTTAGCCACTTCTGGCATCAAGTCCAAGGCAATCATTATTTTTTTTACCTGAGCTTGTGTGTCTCCCAGCAAAAGTCCGGGATTGTCCCAGCTTTCAGCATACTGTACCGGAGCAATTTCGTTCATAGCCAAACAGATATCAGTTACCGTTGTTTTCTTCATTAATAATCTCCTCCAATTGTTTTTTAATTCTTTGAAACTCTTTATACTTATCACTGCCTCTGGCTATAGGACTAGCATTCATAGCCAAGAGCAACCCACTGTATTTATGCAAAAGTTCAGTCACGAACTTTATTAGCAAAGGATGATGCTGCTGAATCAGATCAGCACCTACTTGATAGCAGGTATTGGAGTTTTTATATGTACTTAGGCCAGGACTCAAACGAAGGATTTCGTAAATCTTGTCTCCTTCTTCAACTAAATTCTCTGCTTCAATGTTCCAGTTATTATCTTCAGCCCAATGGCGAATTTCCTGACTGTCATTCATAGGTTGTAAAATCATTTTTTTAATTTTAGCAGTAACATGAGGAGAAGCATCTAAAATACGGAGCATAGTTCCCGCCCCCATACCGGCTATAACCACAGTTTCTGCCTCAGACGGCTTAACTCCGGTCAATCCGTCAGCCTGGCGAACTTCAATTATAGCATTGAGTTGATATTCATCAATAGTTTTACGAGCGGCATGACAAGGTCCCGGCACTATGTCCGTGGCAATGGCATGTTGAATTTTTTTATTTAGTGCCAAAAGCACCGGCAAATAAGCATGATCTGTGCCTACGTCTACTAAATTCCTGCATTTTGGCACCATTTCGCCTATGGCTTTTAACCTATTTCCAAAATTCATGCCACACCTCCAATATTCTTTATTATACAATAACTGTGCCAAAAGTAACAGAACATTTTAAAAAGCAGTATGTAGCAAGATAAATGTATAAATTAAAAGACACATATCAAGAGTTGTCGGATAATTTGTCAGTCGCTTTGACCCAGGTTGTGAATTTGCTCTATGCTCCTGCCAATATTATCCAACAGCTCTTTTATGAATTTTAAACAACGGCAGAGCACTAAAAAGGAAAGGGCAGACGCGACCAGATCGGCCAAAGCCGTAGGAAGCGCAACCGGCTTTTTAGTGTCTGCCGTTGACTATATCTTCAACTATATTTTATTTATGTCTCTTAACTTGTATCTTAGACACATACTGAGTTTAACTATTTAATCATTTCTCTGATATCTGTGTATTTCATCTTAGTGCTTAGTGCTACATTCTTACAAGTCAAGCATCCCTCGTAAGTGTTAATGCCGGAATAAATAGCTTGGTGCATAGCGCAGGCCTTTTCCAAACCATGTTCGGCAATGGCCAAACCGTATTTTTGCGTAGCATTAGTCAAAGCAATGGTTGAGGTTCTGGGTACTGCTCCCGGCATGTTGCCTACACAATAATGGGTAATACCATCTACCACAAAGGTAGGATTATCATGATAAGTAACCTTTGTGGTTTCACAGCACCCACCTTGGTCTACTGCCACATCCACAATTAAACTGTTAGGTTTCATTTTCTTTAAATAAGACTTTTTAATCAGTTTTGGTGCACTCTTACCGGGAATCAAAACTGAACCAATAACTAAATCTGCTGTAGTCAAAGCCTTTTCTATATTAGCAGGCGTACTGTAAAGAGTTTGTATTCTGGCACCGAAAATATCATCCAGTTGCGCCAACCGTTCCAAATTAATATCCATAATGGTAACATTAGCACCAATGCCTACCGCTATCTTGCAGGCATTAAATCCTACCGTTCCTGCGCCGATAATTACTACATTAGCTTTAGGCGTGCCGGGAACACCGGCTAGAAGTACACCCGGACCCCCAAAAGGTTTTTCTAAATACTTGGCACCTTCTTGAATGGACAAGCGACCGGCAATCTGACTCATGGGAACCAAAAGAGGAATGGTCCCATCTTTTTCAATAAGTGTTTCATAGGCGACGGCTTTAACTCCCGTTTCTAAAAGAGCTTTAGTCAGCGCCTTGTCGGCAGCTAAATGCAAATAGGTAAACAAGATTAAGTCTTTATGGAAAAACTTGTATTCATCAGCTAGTGGTTCCTTGACTTTAACCATCATTTCAGATTTGTCCCACACGCTTTTAGCGCTGGCTACAATTTCTGCTCCGGCTTTCTTGTACTCTTCATCAGTAAAACCGGAACCAAGTCCTGCACCGCGTTCTATTAAGACTTGATGTTCGGCTTCTGTATATGCCTTTACATTATCCGGTGTCAAACCTACGCGAAACTCATTGTTTTTGATTTCTTTGACACATCCTACTTTCATTTTCATCGCCTCCATTTTCAAATTAATCAACAGCCAAGTTTGCCTATTGATTAATAAATTTTACCATGTTTTTTTTATCTTAGTCAAGGAAATTAGGGTGTGTACAAAGCCTGGCAAAGCCATATATTAGATACCAGTTTTGCTTATTTTTTTTCTAAATAGTGTCTTTTTTCTTTACAAGTTTTCGTCTATAATGAGGATAATATTTTAGAGAAAAGAGGTAATCAAATGAACAATAAACCTATGTATAAAGCAATGACCATTGCCGGCAGCGACACCAGCGGCGGAGCAGGAATGGAAGCAGATTTAAAAACAATGGAAGAAATGGGTGTCTACGGAATGGTGGCACTAACGTGCATCGTAGCGCAAAATCCTGCTAATAATTGGTCTCATGATATTTCCGTCATTGATTTGCCTGTTATTCAAGGGCAATTACGTACTATCTTAGATGGAATTGGTATTGATGCCATGAAAACCGGCATGCTGGGAAGCGGTGAATTGGTACAACTGGTTGCTGATACAATCGACCATTATCACTTGAAAAATGTGGTCATTGACCCAGTTATGGTATGCAAGGGCATTGATGCAATCATGGTTCCGGCAGCTGCTAAAGCTATTAAAGAATTACTGGTCCAAAGAGCCGATGTTATAACTCCCAACTTGTTGGAAGCAGCCTACTTAAGCGGCATGACAGCAGTAGGTAATCTTGACGAGATGAAAGAAGCAGCTGCCCGTCTCCATGACAGGGGCGCCAAATATATTATAATAAAAGCAGGTAATAGGCTGCCCGGTGACAACGCTATTGACCTGCTGTATGATGGCAAAGATTATATTACAAGCACAGCTCCCAAAATTACAGGAGCCTTTAACAATGGTGCAGGCTGTACTTTCTCTGCATGCATCACAGCTAATTTGGCAAAAGGATTAAGTATCAAGGAAACAATGGTTAGAACCAGAGAATATATGCATGCTGTTCTGGAAGGTTCTTTTAGAATTAATAAATGGGCCGGAGCTGTCAAACACTGTGCTTTAAGATAATTTATTTCCACATTTGGGACAAAATTCAAAATCTTCGCCAGTAACATAGCCGCATTTAGGACAACGATGCCACTTTGACTGATTGTCCGGAAAAGGCAAATCTTCCGGAGCCAAAGTGTGCAGTCTGCCTTCCGCTATTTTTTCTCCCAATTCCTTGCTTATTTCTCCTACTTCACCGCAGCAACTCATCTTTACAAAATATCGTCTGCCCCATTTGAAAAGTGGTATAAAAAACAGCATAAAATAAGAATAAGTCATCCAAACAGTAATATGACCATATTTCCCGCAATTATTGCAGATAACAACTTGGTCGAATTCCAGCTGCTGCTCTTTTTGATTAATGCCAAAGATAAAAAACATAGCTTGTCACCTTAGCTTTTCCAGAATTATAAATTTATCGCTGATTTGTCGCTCAGCCACTTCGTACCCTAAGGCCAAAACTTTAGCTGCAAAGTCTCCCTGTCCGGAAATTAATTTTTTCGTGAAAGTACCATCGTAAATAAAGTTTACCCCACAGCTGGGACTCCTAGGCTGCATAATTACCTGTTCCGGCTGTTCTTTGACTACGAACTCACAGGCCAAAGCTGCACCCTTATCAAATTCAGCAGTAACATCTCCGCCGCTTTTATAGATTGCCTTGCCATTCAACCACTCTACCGGTTCTCTGGGAATGGGCAACCCACCCAT
>JALCSJ010000037.1 GCA_022653215.1 Acidaminococcaceae bacterium | reverse complement strand
ATACAATTTATGAATTAATAAAGCAACTCTTTATGGGCTAAAATCTGCTCTATATCATTATTGTTGTCCACTATATTGGCAACAGTGGAAACTTTTGCCGCCGCAGCAGCTTCTTCCAATTTTTCAATCATATGTTCCGTAATATTCTTATCAGATTTTTTCTTCTCCCAAGTGTCCAAATATGCTTCACAGGCATGTAAAAGCTTTTCATTAGGTGTCCCGGAAGGAAATCCGCAAAAGAAATAGGCATCCATCCTAAATTTTTCATCTTTTACTATTTCTTGTATTTTAGTAATCATTTGTTCTTTTTTCATATTGTTCATTTTGTTTTCCCTTCTTCTTACACCAGGTCACAGAACTTTAAACCGGCTCTGTCGGCATCCAGCTTGGCATGAACACCTATTGGCAATATTCCATGCCGTTTGCCGTGTCCAAAATCATCTGTATAAACAACTGGTATTTTATTTCTCGTGCCAAACCTCTGTAAGCAGTCCAACAGCATTTGCGGCACATTATCTGAATAACTGCCAAAAATTAATCCTGAAACATTTTCTATGAATTCACTTTGCTCAATATAGCCTAGATATGTAGCAATTTCTTCCGGTTTACTAAATTTCTCATTATCTTCCAATATCAGCAAATATTTTTTTCTCTTATCATATTTAAAGTGTTTATTGCTAAGAAGCATGGCAAACAAAGGTGCATATCCACCTATTATTACCCCTTCGCAAAACCCTCCGCACAAAACTTTCCAAGGTTCTTCCCCTATAAAAAACGGTCCTTCATAGTCCTTAATGAAATTGGCATAAAACTGTTCACGATCGTATTGACGAAAATAACAAAACTCTCTGACATCAACACCATAATATGTAATCAAACCTGTTTGTGCATAAATAGCATTTAATATGGAAGTTCCATCGCTGAAGCTGGCAAATATTTTGGGATGACGAGCGATATTTTTATAATCAATATATGGCAGCAAGTCCACGGCAGTATCTCCGCCGCCAAACATAATCATTTCTACCTCTGGATCTGATACCATTCTGTTAAAATCTTCAACTCGATCCTTTGTGCTTGCAGCATAACCGTAGGCATTTTTAAACAAATGTTTTCCTGGTTTAACGGTAAAACCCAACCGGCGCAAGGCCATAGCAATACGCTCATAAATTGCCGTTTTCGCTACATGGCTCGGGCTAACAAGTCCTATGCAGCTTCCATTCATTATTCTTTCCGCCTGCATATATTCACTTCCCAGTCTCTTATTAATCTTGTTTATCTCTAGATTATGGTTCCACATAATAGGTTCTGTTACCTTCTTTATCTTCCCATCTGTCAATACGTCCACGTGCCAATAAATAATCTAAATGAGTCATTGTTTCACCTACTGCGAACCACTGCTGACCGGGGGGAAATTCTTCCCAATTCTTGCTTCTGATTTTCCATGTCATTTTTCCGGCAATCTGGTAAGCATTAAGTCCGGGATGCTTTTGTATAATATTTTCCGTTTCTTCCAGACGCATCCTATGATGAACAAACAATTCATTAATTCTTTCCACCATTGTCATATTACCGGTAGTTCTATGACCCGGTAAGGCCATTACCACAGGCATTTTTTTTACTTTTATTAGACTGCTGAAATAATCTCCCAATGCATCTGGCATTTCCGTCCAAATACTAATATTTGGCGTTATGTCAAAAAGCACATGATCTCCTAAAAACATTAATTTCTTTTTTTCATCATATAAGCACATATGTCCCGGTGTATGTCCCGGCGTAGAAACACAACTAAGATTATACCCACCATAATTCAGCCTATCTCCTTCTTGCAGTTCTATGGCAGAATATGGCTCTGGCGCATACATAATCGCCGGATTGCTGACAAACATACGCTTAAGAACAGACTGGCTCACACCTTCTTTTAAAGCCCGCTTATGTTTAATAGGCCAGGTATTACGCAATTGCAATTGATGAGCAGTTGCGCCCATAAACACCTGACACCCTAGCTTCGCCAAAGCAGGAGCATTTCCTGTATGGTCAGAATGACAATGGGTAAGGAATACATTTGTTTGTCGTGGATTTATTTGTAATTCTTCCATGCCTTTTAATAAAGCCTGTAAACATTCAGGCCTGTTAAATCCCGTATCCACAAGAAGATTTTTCTCTCCTGGGTTCCCTTTAATAACATATGTATTAATCCATTTTAAAGGGCTGCCGGGCAAAGGTATTTCAAAAGTATATAAATTGTTGTCTAATTGTTTAATCATAATAATACCCATCCTTTAATCAACAGAACTTTTTTTGCTTTATACTATATAATTACAACCTGTGTAGCACTGGGTGAGTAGTGCTGCACAGGTTGTTAAAAGGAGGTAAATTTAAAGTTCTTTCTGTGCTGCACGATAAACATCAATTGCTTTGGTCAGCTTAGGAACAATCTTCTTCAAATCTCCCACGATGCCTAAATCAGCCAGTTTCATCATGGGACATGTTTCATCTTTATTAATGGCAATTATAAACTCTGAATCTTCCATACCTGCTAAATGCTGAATAGCACCGGAAATACCGCAGGCAATATATAAATTCGGGCGTACAGTCTTGCCCGTTTGACCAACTTGACGGCTTTTTTCAATCCAGCCGCTATCAACACCGATACGGGAAGAGGAAACTTCTCCGCCTAATTCTTCTGCCAGTTCACGTAAAGGCTCATAACCTTCGGCGCCGCCAACTCCACGGCCACCGGACACAAGAATCTTAGCCTCGGTAATATCAACTACTTTTTGTTCACTTTCTACTACTTCCATGATTTCTACATTCATGTCTGCCATAGAAAGTCCTGCATCTACATTTATGATTTCACCTTTATTGCTAATTGTTTTAACCGGCATAGCCATAACACCGGGGCGCACTGTAGCCATTTGGGGTCTATAGTTACGGCAAACAATAGTTGCCATAATATTGCCGCCAAAAGCAGGTCTCGTCATCATCAGAAGCTTTGTTTCCGGATCGATGGCCAGTCCCGTACAATCAGCGGTAAGGCCTGTATGAACCCTTCCTGCGACTCTGGGTGCTACATCTCTGCCTATGCTGCTGGCGCCATACAAAACAATATTCGGTGAAAACTTTTTAATAATATAATAAATAGCTTTAGCATAAGGTTCCGTTGTATAGTGCTCTAATACAGGGTTATCTACAACCAGCACCTTTGCTGCCCCGTAATTAATCAAAGCTTGAGCCTGGCTGGCAATATTACTTCCCAGTAAAACGGCTACAACCTTTTCGCCTAAATCAGCAGCCAACTTCGTAGCCTCACCAATCAGCTCATAACTGACCTTCTGAATATGACCGGCCCGCTGTTCTACAATTACAAAAATATCTTTGTTCATAATAAGGACCTCCCTTAAATAAGGTGGCGGGCGATTAATTTATCCATAATCGCTGCAACTGCCTGGTCGGCTGTCAAGTCTTTCATAACTGTTCCTGCCGCTTTAGCCTGTTTCGTAAATGATTGGACTACATTGGTAGGAGAACCCTTTATCCCGATCCAGTCCGGATTTAAAGAATTACGCAAGCTTTCGAAATCAATGATTTTCACTTGCTTTGCATAAGCATCAACAATACCGCCTACGTTCATATATCTTGGTTCAGCTAATTCCGTAAGAGCCGTAATCAGGCAAGGCAGCTTCACACGAAGAACATGTGCCCTATCTTCAAATTGACGTTTAACAATAACGCTGTCTCCATCTACTTTTACACTCTCAGCATAAGTAACTTGGGGAACACCTAACTGTTCAGCAATTTGGGGTCCTACTTGAGCTGTATCTCCGTCTATAGCCTGACGGCCGGTTATTACCAAATCAAAACCTATCTTTTTCAATGCTGCCGCAATAATCGTAGCTGTTGCATAGGTATCTGACCCGCCAAATTCTCTGGCGGAAAGCAAATATGCTTCATCAGCACCCATGGCTAAAGCTTCTCTCAGTGCAACATCTGCCTGAGGCGGGCCCATACATACTACAGTCACAGTTCCGCCTTTTTCTTCACGTATTCTTAAAGCAGTTTCTAATCCTGCTTTATCATCATGATTAATAATACTTGGAACACCATCACGGATTAAGGTATTTGTCTTAGGATCCAGCTTCACCTCAGCGGTGTCGGGGACCTGCTTAATACAAACTACTATTTTCATGTTTTATGCACTCCCCTCTTACTTTAATTTCATGGATCCTGCAATCACGATTTTCATGACCTCAGAAGTTCCTTCATAAATTTCCGTAATCTTTGCATCACGCATCATACGCTCTACAGGATATTCACGGCAATAACCATAACCGCCCATCATTTGCACTGCATACCGGGTAACTTGGTTAGCTACATCAGAAGCAAAAAGCTTTGCCATGGCAGCTAAAGGACTAAATCTCTCATGATTATCTTCGGCAATTGCCGCACGCCAGGTCATTAATCTTGCTGCATCTATTTTTGTTTGTAAATCAGCAATATTAAATTGAGTATTTTGGAAAGCTACGATTTTCTTGCCAAATTGTTTTCTTTCTTTAGCATACTTAATTGCTTCATTTAAAGCACCTTGGGCAATACCAACGCTTTGTGCCGCAATACCGATACGTCCACAGTCAAGTGCACCCATAGCAATCTTGAAACCTTTATTTAATTGTCCGAGAATCCTGCTCTTGGGAACTCTCACATTATCATAAGAAACAATGCAGTTGCTGGCCGCACGGATACCCATACGCTGAATGTTGTCCCCAACTTCTACGCCAGGCATATTTCTATCCACGATGAAAGCAGTCAAGCCCTTGGCTGCGGGAACTGTTCTGTCTGTCAAAGCAAACAAAATAATAGTATCCGCAAATCCGGAATTGGTAGTAAATATTTTAGACCCGGTGATAACATAATCATCCCCGTCTTCTACGGCAACCGTCTGAGCACCTTGTACATCAGAACCGGCACCGGGTTCAGTCAAACCGAAACAGCCGATTTTGCTGCCGTCCACTAAAGGACGTAAAAACTTTTGTTTTTGTTCTTCCGTACCGAAATTATTCAGGCAGGAACATGCCAGAGAAGTATGCACAGAAATAGTGATACCTGTGCTGGCATCTATTTTTGACACTTCTTCCATACACAAGGTATAAGCTAAAGTATCAGAACCGCAACCACCGTATTCTTTGGCATAAGGAATACCTAAAAAACCATATTTTTGCAACTTCTTCAGCAAATTAAGATCATACTTTTCCGTTTCATCCATATCTTTAGCAAGAGGTTTTATTTCAGTCTCTGCAAATGTACGGAAAAGTTGCTGCTGAAGTTGATGGACTTTGTCAAGTTTGAAATCCATACGAACCTCCTGTTACAACATTTGTTTAAGCAAACAATTATTATGTTTAATTTTAAAAAAGCAAGGTCATTGCAATTACCATAAGATAGATACAATGACCTTACTTAGACTAATTGCTAATTAGCGCTTTTGGAACTTGGGATCACCAAATTCAGGGCGTTGGAATTCTTTCTTAACCATCAAAGTACCTGTACCATAAGCGCACAGAACAGGTTCAGCCAATACATTGGCAGCAGAATCTGCTAAGCCCTTATCTTCCTGGCGAGCCAGTTCAATAACTTTATGAGCTTCGAAATGGCATGTTAAGGAAGTATGACCAACTTTTTCAATCCAACCGGTATATTCCATCCAATCTCCGGCATAAACAGGAGCGGTGTAGCGAACTTCGGAATAACCAACAAACAAGGACTCATCACCAAACAAGCGGATAGCCAGTTCAGTTCCCACATCGCCCCAAGCTGTTACGATATGAGCTCCTTCCACTAATTCACCTGCATAATGAGCATCTCCGGCAGACATACGATAACGAATAGTAACTTTTTCACCTATCATGATAAAATCCTCCTAATTTTTCGGCTCAATGCCGTAATATATGGAAAGCGTTTTCACGTTAACCAGTTAAAACAAATTAATCCTTAAACATTTTTTTGCCATCCGGTACTTTAACATCCAAAGGCATAGCAATCTTTGAAACATTAATCAAATGGATATAGTCAACATTACCGCACAGAATATTGTTGCCCCATGTACCGCAGCTTTCAGATACAGCAGGAGTCAAACCGTTAGTAGAGGGTCCCCAGGCATTAGGTGTAGGTTGATTTACCAACACTCTTGCTACAGGAATACGTTCTGCATAGTAATCAATATGCTTTTTATCATTACTGAAAATACCTGCAGTATGACCAATACCACCGGATTCCACCATGTTTTGAATAGCCATGGCAGTTGCTTCTTCGAAAGTGTCATAACTCTTTAAAACAACGATGGGTCCCATTACTTCTTTATTCAAGACATTAGCCTTGCCTACAACATCCATCTTCAAGCCGATTACTTTAGTGGTCTTGGGAACAGTAAATCCTGCTGCCTTAGCAATAACAGGTGCATCCTTGCCTACATAATCAGCATTTGCTTTACCATTGATAAATAATACTTTGCCAAAAGCTTCAACATCAGCTTTTTTAGTAAAGAGTACTACACCTTGCTTCTCAAACTCAGCAAACAGCTTTGTTTCCAGTTCCTTGGGATAAAGCATCATATTATCGCCATCACAAAGGATACCGTTATCGCTGCCAATAGCTACGATTGAGTCTTTAACTGCAGAAGCAAGATCATAACCTCTGTCCAAAACAACAGGGGGATTCCCAGGTCCGACACCGAAAGCAGGGGTACCGCTGGAATATGCAGCCTTAACCATTCCAGATCCTCCGGTAGCGATAATCAAATCACAAGCTTGCATCAAAGCCTGGGAATTTTCTAATGTAACTTCACTAAGAATCTGAATCAAATCCTCAGGAGCGCCAATAGCAGAAATAGCTTTACGAATAAGATTTACAGTATGAGTCGTTGTCTTAGCAGCACGAGGTGCCGGGGAAACGATAATTACGTTCTTGCCTTTAACCGCATCCATGAAGTTTCCTAAGGGAGTTACGGTAGGATTGGTAGCAGGAGTAATACAAGCAATGACTCCGGCGGGATGGGCAACTTCAATAATTCCCGTCTTTTTGTCTTCTCCGATAATTCCTACAGATTTTTTATCCTTTAAGTAATCCCAAAAGGCTACAGGAGTATCTGTGTTTTTAGCAATTTTGTCTTCATAGTAACCAAGTGCTGTTTCATCTACTGCTTCTCTTGCTAATAATTCTGCATTATCGAAAACTACTTTTGCTGCTGCATAAACTACTTTATCGATTTGTTCTTGGTTGTAATCTTTAATTTGGTCAAAAGCCTTCCGGCCTCTGTCTACATAATCTTGAATATTCATTGGACTTCTCCTTCTCTATTTCTTTGTAAGTTATTTTAAATCCAGCCCTCATAAGGCCTTTGGGCTACACCACTATGCAGCCACTTTATCAATGTAATAAAGTCAAACACCGGCAATTGAGTAGCAGCCTGCACTGCAGCTGCATAGGGAGGCATATCACTGCATTCAAACAAGATAGCTCCCAGGTCATCATTTTCTTGAACTAATTCTCTGGCTAAATGTACTATTTCCTGTTGTGCAATAGAATTATCAAAATGGCCTCGCATATCTACAACAGCGGCGAATTCTTTGGTTTGTAATGCATCTTGAATGATTAGATCATCCATGCCCGCAACACCGCAGCTCTTCAGCAGTGCCGGGGTCATAGACTTTTTATTAGCAGTGAGTATGCCTATTTTTTGTCCCGGTTTGATCAGATTCCTAATCCAGGGAATCTGTACCAGGCTGGACATAGCCACAGGCACATCTACTGCTTGGCGCACTTGTTGCTGATAATTGCCAAAGAACCCGCAGGCGCTGCAAATAGCTCGCACTCCGTCATTTTCGACAAGAGATTTAGCTGTTGCTACAATATCATCGGCAATGGTGGGATCATTATTAAATAAGCGATCATTGGTAAGATTAGGCACTGCTTTCATCCGAACAGGGAAATCATAAGTACAGGCATTTACAACATTTCCCGGTAAAAGGGGATAATTAACACTTTCAATATAAACAATGCCGATTGGATATCCTGCTACTTGTTGGTGTTGAATTCCTTTGAAAAATCCACCATTGTTGCCATAATTTATCAGTCCATATCTGCGTCCTTTTAGATATTTGCTCATGTCGCAGCTCCTACCTCTCTTATTTAACTTTATAACCGATACGTTGTAATTCTTTCTTCATCTTTTTTCTGAGGGCAGCGCTAGGTTGAGTCAAAGGCTTACGTACAATTCCACCTGGTAATCCCAAGGCATCCAAGCCAGCCTTAACAGGTCCCGGATAGGGTTCTTCTTCCATCATGTCATATAATGGGCTTAACTTTTTGTTTAATTCTCTGGCAGCAGCCAAGTCGTTTTTCTTGAAAATCAAGTCATATAATTGACGCATTTCCCGAGGCAGCATATTGAAGATAATGGAGAAAGCCGCATCAATACCAATGGCATAAGATGGTAAAAGCAATGGTTCGTTAGCTTCCATAATGCAGAAATTGGGAATATCGTATGTGAGCATATAACTACGGCTAGTATGAGTTTCATCAATAGTTTCTTTTACTGCTACGATATTATCAATCAATGCCAGCTTTCTAATGAATTCCGGAGAAAGTTCAACGTTAGTTGCACCGGGAGTATGGTACACAATGATACCGATTTTCGAACCTTCCGCGACTTCCTTAAAAAATTCGTAAATTCCATCTTCTGTAGTTTGTTGATAGTACGGAGGCAACACCAAACCCCATTTAGCACCACAGTCTGCTGCGTAGTTGGTCAAAGCAATGGTAGCCTTAGCGGTAGTTTCGCCTGTTCCGGCAACAATGGGCACACGGCCGGCTGTGATTTCGCAGCCTTTTTTAATAAGCTCTTTTCTTTCTTCCAGAGACATCATATGATACTCGCCGGTAGAACCGCCTACTAAAAGTCCGTCCATACCCCCATCAATTACATAGTCAATAATTGTTTTGTATGCATCATAATCAATACTTTCATCTGCATGGAAGGGCGTAACCAGTGGAACAAATAATCCTTTAGGTGCTTTGCTTTTCATAATAAAATACCTCCTGTTTTAATTGTTTTTTTTGCTTCTGTTATAACTAAACGGTGCTAAATCCAAATAAGGTTTTTCACCGGCTATAAGTTCCGAAATCAGGCGGCCCGTCATTGGTGATAAGGAAATACCATCACCTTCGTGACCTGTAGCAATATAGTAACCGGGAACTTTATCAACATCTGTAATCAAAGGAAGATGTGCATCCAAGAAAGGCCGAACCCCTGCGTAAGAACGAATGCAATTCATTTCTTTCAGGATAGGATAAAAACGAATAGCACGTTTGGCAATGGCATGAATAATTTCTATTTCTGTATTTACACCATATCCGGCAAAATTACGGCTGCTGCCAATTAAAACGTTATTTGCTTTAGATGGTTCAATGGTAAAGGCAACATTATACTTTTCCACATCCGGATCACGTTTGCATTTGAACTCAGCAAATTTAGAAACCATATAACCGAATTCCTGTACCTTTTGATTACAGAAGGGGAATGATGTAGCAGAAACCAGAATGACACCTTTTCTTGGTTTTACAGGAATATCTACCCCGACCATCTTACCAATTTCAGGAGACCAAACACCGGCGCAATTTACTACCTTCTTTGTGCTAAGGAAACCTTTATCTGTTTCTACTCCCTCAACAGCATTTTTATCGTTAAGTTTAATTCCTTTTACATCAGTATAAGAATAAACATCTAAGCCTTTACCTTTAACTTGATCTACAAAGGCAAAGCAAAGTTTAAAAGGATTTAATCCGCAGCATGCTTTGCTGAAAATACCACCTTTCAAGTCTTTTGCCATAAAAGGTTCGTGTTCCAACAGTTCCTTAGGGTTCAAGATATCAATGTCATAACCATCATCCTGCATACTCTTGGCATACTTAGAAGCTATATCCATTTCTTGATCAGTTTCGCAGGCATACATACTGCCTTTTTGATGAAGCTCAAAATCATAGGACAGTTCATTTTTTAATTCCAAAAATCTCTGAATACTTGCATAACCCAAAGCGGCATCAACACCCGGCATTTTATCCACAATCAGAGCAACAGCATCGCAATGACTTGACGTACCTCTAGCTATGTCTATTTTTTCAATCAAAGCAACTTTAAAACCTTTTTTTACCAGATGATAAGCGCAGCTGGTACCCATTACACCGGCACCAATAACAACCACATCGTATGATTTATTTGTCAAAGCCATCACCTCCCAAAGTTCCGAATGTTACAGGCCGTTGAGGTGTTCTCGGTGTAGAAAAGCCCGCTTTATCTGCACTTATACCTAACTCACGGCATATAATTTGTTGCACTAACAATTCACAAGTACGTCCTTGGCATAATCCCATTCCGGCACGAGTTCTAAGTTTTACTTCTGTTACATCTCTAGCACCTGCCTGAATTGCCTTGCGTATATCGCCAACTGTCACTTCTTCACAGCGACAAACCAGTTCATCGTCTCTCAAGTTATCTTTCACTTTAATCCCTCTTTCTCAGCAGATTATTTCTCCCTGTAAATACTTCTAACTTCGTCAACATATTCAATAGGAACCTCTAAAGTAACTACTGTTGTGTGATCAGCTTTAGGTGTAGTAATAATTTTTTTGATTGTACCCATGCAAACGTTTTTACCGCTTCTGTCTGCAGCCTTAACAACGTCACCTTTTTGATAATTATTCAGATATTCATAGGGGAAACTAACACTACCCACTTTATCAGAATAAGACTTATCCAATAAGAAAATTGCTAATCCTGAACAAGCTACTACACAGCTTCCGCAGCCAATACACTTGTCTTCACATAATTCCGGAAGATTAGAAATGTTTTCGCCTATATGAATTGCGTGAGCAGGGCAAGAACTTTCACAGGGATTGCAGGGGATTTTCTGCAAGCATTCGCATACTGCAACAGGGCCCTTCTTCATTCTTGCTTCAGATGGATAGTGACCGGCTGCAATCAATTCTTCTTTTGTTACAACTCCGTGATCAAGATACATAGCTTATTTTCCTCCTTTCATAACTTCGTCATATCTATTCAGTTGCTTCATTTTTGCTTTAACTCTATCCTCGCCCTTAAATCCGGAACGAAGACCGGCTAGTCTTTCCCAGCCTTCATCTTTTAATGTTTTTGCCTTATCTTTAGGTATATATCCTAGACTTTCTGCTATAGCAATCCCGCTAATAGTACCTTCTTCAATTGCGGTACTTGCTTCTTCCAGTCCGGTAGTATCGCCGGCTACATAAATTCCCTTATGTGTTGATTCCATATTTTTATTGTGACAGGGAGCCCAACCGCCTAAGGCTTTATCATAAACAAATTCACAGCCGCTCATATGCGCCATGCCGATTAGAGGTTTTAAGCCTGCACCAACGGCAACTATATCGGTATCCAGAACAATTTCACTGCCTGGAACTGTTGACCAGTCAGGATTTACTTTAGCAATAACAGCCTGTTCAACTCTTTCTTTGCCTCTGGCTTCCTTAATGGTATAGCCTGTATAGATGGGAATACCTTCTCTGGTTAATTTAGAAGCATGTACTGCATAACCATTGATATGGGGCAATGCTTCCACAATACCTACGATTTCTGCTCCGGCTTGCATTAATTGATAGCAAACAATCAAACCTACGCTGCCTGAACCAATCATTAGAAGCTTTCTGCCGGGAATTACTCTATGATAGTTACACATAGTCTGGATAGCGCCAGCTCCCATGACTCCGGGTAATGTCCAACCGGGAAACCGAATGGAATTTTCTGAAGCACCGGTAGAAATAACTATTTTCTTAGCTTGGATTCTTTCAATGTTATGTTCTGTTAAGCTCTTTTTTTCATCAATTGCTACAACATTATCTGCATAAATACCCATTACCAGGCTGTTAACTTTTAATTCCACATGTAAATCTTCGCATTGTTTCCTGAGGATTTTAGCAATATCAATGCCTCTTGTACCGGCACGATGCCTGCTTGAGCCGAAAAACTTATGGGTTTGTTTTACCAGCTGGCCGCCCACTTCTCTATTCGTTTCCACAACCACAACCTGTGCACCGGCCTTGGCTGCTTCAATAGCAGCGGACAAACCGGCAGGGCCTCCGCCTATGACTAAAACTTCACACTGTCTCATTTGTCACCCCTCCATTTTCCCAGGCCTTCTTGTATTTCTACGGTCATACCATCTTCTACCGGAGTAATACAAGTACGAACATTAGGTATACCATTAACCACCATCATACAATCTGTGCACTGACCGATACCGCAATAAATTCCTCTCGGCTCATGTCTTTTTGCTGTGTAGCGATTAACGATCTGGTTTTCTGCATGCAGTGCTGCCAGTATCATTTCACCTTTTTCGGCCTTCATAGGTTTGCCGTTAAAAATGATGGTAACCCATTCAATGTCTTTTTGCTCTCCCAAAACAGGATGATTCATTACTCTCATACCATTTTCTCCTCTCTTTAAATACAATGTATTGAGTTATTAATAAAACTAGTTGAAGTATTTCTACCTATTTTCATTTTTCTACATATTTATGTTCTTCTTCATATGCAGCGATTGCTTCCGGAGTACGTTCTTGTGTATGTATACATCTGTTTAACATATAAATTGTCGCCGTGAATAAACCACCAACAACAACAACCAAGGTCACAATAGTACTCATTGTTAAGGTTGTTTCTGTTACATTTCTGGCAAAAGAGTTCTTGGCAGAAAGAATCCAAGGAAACACAGAATTGAGCATACAGAGAATCATCAAAGGAGCAGCTACAAATTTTACGAATTTGCTAAACCAAGGACCTACTCTGATATCACTGCAAGGATTAAGGAATACAAGTCTTACCCACTCAATCTTAAATACATATACATAAACGATTGCACCAATTCCGGCTGTAACTATAAATAAATAATTGCCGGAAAAATCATTCCAAAAATTATAAAAAGCTTCGCTATAGGCAGCGCATATAGCTGCAAAAATATTGATAATACCTAAAATGTAACCTGCCTTTTTTCTTCCCCATTTTAAATCTGTTGCAAAGGTTGCCACAGCTATTTCCAGCTGAGCAATTGCTGATGAGAATCCGGCAAAAACAATGGCGAAAAACAGCAGAACGCCAATTATATTACCAGCCGGCAATCTAGATAACAAAGACGGTATAACTACAAATATCAGCATAGAACCTGATTGTGGATTTATTCCCATAGCTATGCAGGCAGGAATAAGGCCCATGCCCACAATTACTCCAACAGAACCGGTTAACAAACAAACAGTTGTCATATTAAGAGTAATATCACTCGTCTTTTTTAGATGACTGCCATATATCAATACGCAGCCGGGACCTATACCAACAGAAAACAACGCTTGGCCCAAGGCCGCCAGCCAAATATCAGGTGTCTTTAAAACATCTAGGCTGGGTTCCAAATACCAGTTATAACCCAGTTGAATATTATCAATGCAGAAGATACCGAAAATTGCAACGATGATAAAGAAAACGAACATCAAGGGAATAATAATCTTGCTCATTTTTTCGATACCTGCTTCAACGCCTCTCATTACTACGTAAATTGTTGCCATTACCAGCAGTACAGAAATAATTGCTAACTCTAATTTGTTCTCAAAAAAATGTGCATAAATTTGATCTGCCGGTATAACATTCCATTCACTAATGGCACTGGAATAAACAAAATACACGCTGGCCGCCATTACTACATAGTAAAAGAAATTCATGGTGTAGTAACCTAAAGCAAAAATTGAACCTAAAATCTTGCCACCGATCTTACTGTGCAGCGCTTCAGTGAAAACACCAATCATCCCTTTGCCAAAACCTTTACCTATGCCGCATTCTACAATAGCAAGAGGTAACACGATGACAATCATGCTAACGACAAAGGCCACAATAAATGAACCGCCACCATACTGCCCGACCATGTAGGGAAATCTCCAGACACTCCCCATGCCAACACACATACCTGTCATGGCCATAATTGCGCCAAACCGGCTTGCAAAACTATTATTTTCTGCAGGCCCCTTCTCATTACTGCCCATTTCTTCACCTTCCCTTTTCTCTAATTTATTTCATCTCAGTTTTATTATTTACTGGGAAAAAATATGTTAGAATCGTAAATCATAGGTTCCTCTTCACTATATTCTCCTGACTCAATCTCAGCTATAAAAAACGTATGATCTTCGTATATGATTGTCTTTTTTACTTTACAAATCATTGTAGTCGTTGTATTGGGAATTACCGGTAAGTTATGTTCTGCCAAATAATAATTCATTCCTTTGGCTTTATCTGCTTTTCTGCCACTTAAATACCCACACTTTTTTGCTTCCAATCCCTGATCCTCGGCTAAAACCATTAAAGAAAAATATCCTTCTGCTTTAATCAATTCGGAAGTATAATGAGCGTTAGCAATTGAAACACCTACACTGCAAGGATTGAAAGAAATCTGTGTAACAAAGGCTGCGGTCATAAAGTTATAATTATTACCCATCTTGGTTCCTACTAGAAAAACCCCTTGAGGAATTTTATCCATACATTTCATTTTATCCATAGTTCCGATACCTCCATTTAAAATGTCAGGAAATATTCTTCTATATTCTGTTCCGTTTTGTTTGATATTCACATATTACCGCGACTGCCTTGGACTAGTATCATTTAAGTAGAGTCATTAAACTCGTCAAATATGCTAATATATATTT
>JALCSJ010000036.1 GCA_022653215.1 Acidaminococcaceae bacterium | reverse complement strand
ATTGGACCATGATGCAGAGGTTAAATTCGTTACTCCGGATACTCCGGAAGGACTCCACGCTATTCGTCATACTGCATCCCATGTTATGGCTCAGGCTATTCAACATTTATTCCCGGGTACCAAGTTTGCTATTGGACCTGCTATTGATACCGGTTTCTATTATGATTTGGACAGTGACCATGTTTTCACTCCCGAGGATTTAAAGGCCATCGAAAAAGAAATGGCTAAAATCGTTAAAGCTAATATTCCTTTGGTAAGAAAAGAATTACCGAGAGCAGAAGCTTTAAAAAAATTCGAGGCAGAAAAAGAACCTTACAAGGTTGAATTGATTAATGACTTGCCCAAGGATGCTATTATCAGTTTATACGAGCAAGGGGACTTTACTGATTTGTGCGCAGGACCTCATTGTCCTTCTACCGGCCGGGTAAAGGCTTTTAAATTGATGAGCATTGCCGGTGCTTACTGGCGTGGCAATGAAAAGAACAAGATGCTGCAGCGTATTTACGGTACAGCTTTTGCTACTAAAGAAGAATTAAATGCTTACATTACTATGATGGAAGAAGCAGCTAAACGTGACCATCGTAAATTAGGCAAAGAATTGGGTATTTTCATGCTGAGTGATTATGGTCCCGGTTTCCCATTCTTCCTGCCCAATGGTATGATTATTCGTAATACTTTGATTGATTACTGGCGTGAAGTTCATAAACGCTATGGCTATCAAGAAATCATGACTCCTATGATTTTGAATCGTCAATTGTGGGAAACCAGCGGTCACTGGGATCACTATAAAGAAAACATGTACTTCACCAAGATTGATAACGAAGACTATGCAATTAAACCTATGAACTGTCCGGGCGGCATGTTGGTTTATGCCAACGAACCTCACTCCTACAGAGAACTGCCTATTCGCTGCGGGGAGTTGGGATTAGTACATCGTCATGAATTGTCCGGCGCTTTACATGGATTGTTCCGTGTTCGCTGCTTTACTCAAGATGATGCTCATATCTTCATGATGCCCAGTCAGATTGAAGACGTTATTCAAGAAACCATCAGGTTGTTTGACGAAGTCTATGCAACTTTCGGCCTGACCTATCATGCAGAGCTGTCCACTCGTCCTGATAATGCCATGGGCAGTGCAGAAACCTGGGAAATGACCACCGGTGCCTTAAAGAAAGCTATGGATGATTTCGGCCTGAAGTATTCTATTAACGAAGGTGACGGTGCTTTCTATGGTCCTAAGATTGACTTCCATCTGAAGGATTCCATTGGTCGTACTTGGCAGTGCGGTACTATTCAGTTAGATATGCTGCTGCCTGAAAAATTTGATTTGACCTATACCGGGGAAGATGGACAAAAACATCGTCCTGTTATGATTCACCGTGTAGTTTACGGTTCCATTGAGCGCTTCATCGGTATCCTGATTGAAAACTATGCTGGCGCATTCCCTGCTTGGCTGGCTCCTGAACAAGTTCGTGTAATGCCTATTACGGACAAGTTCGCAGAATATGCTAAGAAAGTTTATGACAAGATGAACAAAGCAGGTTTCAGAGTACATCTGGATGACCGTAATGAGAAGATCGGCTACAAGATTCGTGAAGCTCAGGTTAAGAAGATTCCTTACATGCTGGTAGTAGGTGAGAAGGAAATGACTGATGGTACTGTTGCAGTGAGAAGTCGCAAAGACGGTGACCAGGGCGCTATGCCGGTTGATGAATTCGTCAAGAAATTAAAGAAAGAAATCAAGGACAAAGTTCAATAATTATTTGAGTTTTCCTTGACAGTAGTTAGCTGATGTGATAAGATACTTGAGTAACGAAGTAGAAGCCATCCGCTTCTCACCTTGCAGCATAGCTCGACAGGGTCAGTGATATTGATTATTACTAACGGGTGGAATTTATTTCTACCCGTTTTTATTATTTTATGGAGGTGAATTGTCATAGCAAAGGATGAATTGCGGATTAATGAAGAAATCCGCGCTCGCGAAGTTCGTGTTAACACTGCCGACGGTCAACAAGGCATCATGTCCTTGGATGCTGCTCTGGAGTTAGCCAGAGAACAACATTCAGACCTAGTGGAAATTGCTCCTAACGCTAAGCCACCTGTTTGCCGTGTTATGGATTACGGCAAATACATTTACGAGCAACAAAAGCGTGAAAAAGAAGCCCGTAAAAAGCAAAAGGTTGTTGATGTTAAGGAAGTAAAACTGCGTCCCGGCATAGAAGATCATGATTTTGACGTTAAAGCTAATCATGCAACCAGATTTCTAACTCATGGCGACAAAGTTAAAGTTACGATTATGTTCCGCGGACGAGAACTTACTCATCCGGAATTAGGTGAAGACTTATTGAAGAAAATGGCCGATAAACTTGCGGACATTTCTATAGTAGAAAAGAAAGCTAAACTCGAAGGCAGAAACATGATTATGATTGTTGCGCCTAAGAGTGCCAAACAATAAGGAGGAATTATCATGCCGAAAATGAAAACCCGTAGAGCCGCTGCAAAGCGTTTTAAAGTTACTGCAACCGGCGAATTCAAACGTGCTAAGGCTTTTAAAGGCCATATTCTTGAACACAAGTCTCCTTCTCGTAAGAGAAACTTGCGTAAAGCAGGATTAGTGGATAAGACTGATCATGAACGCGTAGCAAAAATGTTGCCTTACGCATAAGACTGTATTGATTAAAGGAGGAGTTAAACAATGGCAAGAATTAAAGTCGGCGTAACTGCACATAGACGCCATAAACATATTCTTAAGTTAGCAGCAGGATATCGTGGTTCCAAGAGCAAGCTGTTCAGAAAAGCTAATGAAACCGTAATGAAAGGTTTAATGTATGCTCGTAGAGACAGACGTGCTAAAAAGCGCGAGTTCCGTCAATTATGGATTGCTCGTATTAACGCAGCAACCAGAGCTAATGGTTTGAGCTATAGCCGCTTTATCTGTGGCTTAACTAAAGCCGGTGTTGAATTAGACCGTAAAGTTATGGCTGATATGGCTGTAAATGATGCAGCTGCATTTGCTAAATTGGTAGAAACCGCTAAAGCAGCACTGTAAGAAAAACGAGGATATTTCGTTAATACTTCGTCAAAACAAAAGGCCCGAGAATGGGATGAACCGTAATGTTCTATCCCACCCGCGGGCTTTTTCTTTTTCATTTTAAAAATTTTACTTTAAAACTAACTTGTAATACTTTTTCTTGCCTTTGCGGACCAGAATATCTTTAGCGCCTTTGAAACTGTCCACATTAAGCAGAGTCTCAATATCAGTAACTTTATCTTCGCCCAAGGATAAACCATTTTGTTGAATTAGTCTTCGGCCTTCGCTCTTGGTAGCGAAAATTTTTGCTTCCGTTAAAACATCAATAAGCTTTTTGCCCAATTGGGTTTCGGTAATTTCGACAGTAGGAACATTGCTCATATCATTGCCGCCGCTAAAGAGAGCTTCTGCTGCAGCTTTAGCTTTGTCAGCTTCTTCTTGGCCATGAACCAGTTTGGTAACTTCGTAGGCTAGAACAATTTTAGCTTGATTGATTTCAGCACCTTCCAGCGCACTAAGTCTGTTAACTTCATCCATGGGAACGAAAGTGAGCAGGGATAAGCATTTTTTAACATCGGCATCAGCAATATTACGCCAGTATTGGTAGAAATCATAAGGAGTGGTTTTTTTCGGATCTAACCAGACAGCGCCGCCTACGGTTTTACCCATCTTTTGACCTTCACTGTTAGTCAGCAGAGCGTTCGTCATACAGTAAGCAGGTTCGCGGTCTTTACGACGGATAAGTTCTACCCCGGCAATCATGTTGGACCATTGGTCGTCGCCGCCTAATTCCATAATGCAATTGTATTTCTTGTGCAGGTAGTAGAAGTCGTAAGCTTGCATCAGCATATAGTTAAATTCAAAGAAAGACAAACCGTTTTCACTGGCTAAACGTTGCTTGAAGCACTCTGCTGCCAGCATTCTGTTTACAGAAAAATGCACAGCCACACTTCTGAGCATATCAACATAATTTAAGTTCAGCAGCCAGTCTGCGTTGTTGGCAACAATAGCTTTGCCTTCGGACAGGTCAATGAATTTTCCGATTTGTTTCTTGAAGCATTCAATGTTGTGGTTAATAAATTCCGGGGTAAGCATTTTACGCATTTCGTTTTTGCCGGAAGGGTCACCAATCATACCGGTACCGCCGCCCAAAAGTACAATAGGACGATGACCGGCTCTTTGCATATGGGCCATAACCATAAGGGCAATAAAATGACCAATGTGCAGACTGTCGGCAGTAGGGTCAAAGCCGATGTAAAAAGTAATCTTTTCCTTCTCTAACAAATTTCTGATTTCTTCTTCATGAGATAATTGCTTTAAAAAACCTCTTTCTTGTAATACGTCTAATACTGACACTGTAATCCTCCTAACAAATTTTCATATTTTTTATTCCTTGGTTAACTGAGAAGTGCAATGAGGGCACCGGGTGGCGTCCTTATCAATAGGACTCTTGCAATAGGGGCACAAACGGATTTCTTCCGGTGGTGCCGCTTTTTTAAACTTTTGGATGGCACTGACAAAGCAAAAAATCACAAAAGCCAAAATAACGAAATCTATTACGTTAGTAATAAATTTGCCATAGGCAATAACCGGAATTTTTTGCTGGGTTGCTTCTGCCAAAGTTGCTACTTTTTTATCGGACAAAGTAATGAATAGATTGTTAAAATCCACACCGCCCACTAATTTACCAATAGGGGGCATTACCACATCATTTACCAGGGAAGCTACTATTTTACCGAAAGCTCCGCCGATAATTACGCCAACTGCCATATCTATAACATTACCTTTGACAGCAAAATCCCGAAAATCTTTTATAAAACCACTCATAAACCTTCTCCTCCCCTCAACAAAATCATTTAACATTAATTATACAACATTCTAACAGATTTGTGATAATAAATAAAGTAAAATTGTAAATAGTAGAAAAGGCAGATAATATTTTCCGATGTAAAAGGGCAAAGGTGGAAGCAACCTTGTTTTTTAGGCTTTTTTTAGGCAAATATAACATAAATATGGTATAATATACTGATGTTTATGAATAATTATGCCAACAGAGGTGAAAAGCGTGGCTGATGACAAAGAAAATATCAATAATTCAAATGCAAAATCAGAAGATATACCGGAAGAAGTTGGTTCTGTTAAAGTTGCTGACGAAGTACTTAGTATAGTAGCCAGCTTGGCTGTGGCTGAGATTCCCGGGGTTGCCGGCATGAGCGGCAGTATTAGGGGCGGTATCAGTGAAATGCTGGGGAAAAAAGACCTGACTAAAGGCGTAAAGGTAGCAGCTGAAGGTAAAAGCGCAACTTTGGAAGTATATGTATATATTCGTTACGGTTATAATATCCCGGATGTGGCTATTGCTATTCAGGAAAAAGCCAAAGAAGCTGTAGAAAGTATGACAGGTTATGAAGTAAAAGCTGTTAATGTTCATGTAGAAGGTATAAAGCGGCTGGAGAAAAACAATATTGACGATATAGACAAAGACCTGGACAAGGAAGAAGCAGAAGAGAAAAAAGCTAAAGAGGAAGATACAACTACTCAAGATGACCAGGAAAATACCGCAGAAATAGAAGATGAAAGGGAAGAAACAGGTACTGAAGAAGAAAGTAAACCTGCCAAAGATACAAAGGAGGCGGATGAAAAATGAGCATTCCTGATAGAATAATTTTAACACTATATACTATTTTAATGGCTGTCGTAGCAGTTCTAATTATCATTGTAAGCTTAGGTATTATTCCACCTACAACTTTGGCAGATTATGCCACGAATATTCCCGGCAGCTGGCAGTATGCCATAGCCGGTGTCATTATTCTCCTTGTTAGTTTGCGCTTGTTAGTAGCAGGCTTAGGGGGAACCGGCAGCAATACTTTGACCATCGAAAATGGCAAAGAAGGCAAGATTCATGTTAGCCAGGGTGCCATGGAAGATTATATTGCCGGTTTTACCAATGATGTCTTTGGTGTCCATGGAGCCAAGGTAGTAGTCAAAATGCTGGACAATGCTCTTAGCGTTCGTATTAATGCATCTATAGAGCCGGGCATCAATATCCCTGACACAACCGATGAAATAAGACAGAATGTAAAAAAGAATGTTTTAACGGTTATTGGTCTGGAAGTCAAAGAAGTGGAAGTATTCTTTAAGCATATTAAGGCAAAAGAATAGGAGGTGGTATGCATGTTCCACGAAATTTTTAATGATTTATGGGAAAATTCCCGTTGGCGGGTTATTGGTGTTATTTCCGGACTGGTCATAGGCATACTCTTCTTGTTATTAGGTTTTTTCAAGACAATTTTTCTGTTGATTTGTGTAGGTCTGGGATTTTTCATTGGGAACAAACTGGATAAAAAGGAAGACTTAATGGACTTTTTGGACAGGTTGTTGCCACCCGGTTATCATAAATAATTTAGTTAAGGGAGATATTCATGAGTAGGAGACAAGCAAGAGAAATGGCATTAAAAGGACTGTATATGTCTGAGTTTTCTCAGGATCAATCCAATGAGGCAATCTTAGCAGCAGCAGGTGAGGATATTCCCACAGATGACGCTAAAGACAGAGAATATGCGGGATTGCTTTTAAATGGCACAAAAGAAAACATGGAAGTAATTGACAAAGAAGTAAGTTCCTTGTCTGCCCGGTGGGAAATTAAAAGAATGGGTGCTTTAGATAGAAATATTTTGCGTATGGCTGCTTTTGAAATGTTTTACGGTGAAGAGAAGGTTCCTTGTTCTATTGTAATTAATGAAGCAGTAGAATTGGCCAAAGAGTATGGAACAGGTGAATCACCTGCCTTTATTAATGGGGTATTAGGCAGCATGGTAAAAAAACATGGAGCCTGAGAAAGTTGTCCTGGGCATTGATACCAGTTGCTATACAACCTCTTTGGCTGTAATGAATATGCAAGGTGAACTTTTAAAGGATGAGAGAAAAATTCTGTCCGTTAAAAAGGGCAACTGTGGTTTAGCTCAGTCAGAAATGGTTTTTCAACACACCAGAAATCTCCCGGAACTGTTTGAGAAAGTTTCCTGGAAGAATTATCAGGTTACAGCCGTAGCTGTTACGAATCAGCCCAGGCCTTTGCCTGATTCCTATATGCCGGCCTTTTTAACAGGTCTTGGGTTAGGAAAAAATTTAGCGAAAGTTTTGAATGTACCTTTATATACTCTTAGTCATCAGGAGAACCACTTGGATGCGGGTGTATGGTCTGCACATGGACCGAAGGCTGAAAAATTCATTATGCTTCATGCTTCCGGTGGAACAACGGATTTTCTGCTGGCAACAAAAAAGGCGCAGGGACGTTATTCTTTGGAACCTATCGGAGCCAGTATTGATTTACATGCCGGCCAGTTTATAGATAGGGTGGGAGTAGCTTTAGGGTTACAGTTTCCTTGCGGAGGTTTTTTAGAAGAATTAGCATCGCTGGCTGCTAAGCCTCTTGAATTGCCTATTTGGACCAAAGAAGGAAATATTAGTTTTTCCGGGCCCTGCACGAAAGCAACCAGATTGGCAGCAGAGGGTGCAGACAAAAAAGCTTTGGCTCTTGGGACAGAAATGGCCATTGGTAAAACTTTTGCCAAAGGGCTGGCCTATTTATGCAAGACCAAAAACATTAAAGATGTTTTGCTGGTAGGCGGTGTTAGTGCGAATCACCTTATTGGCAAAATTGTTACAGAAGAATTAACAAAACAAAGATGTTATGTTTATATACCGAAACCACAATGCTGTGGGGATGGAGCAGTAGGCGCAGCTTTTTACGGTCTCTGCCAAATGAGGACAAACAATGATAATTGGTAAAGTATTTACCGTTACGGAAATTAACCGCATAATGAAACGTCTTGTAAATGAAAATGAGGAATTCACTAATTTACAAGTGGAGGGTGAAATTTCTAATTTCAAAAGATATCCTTCCGGTCATTGTTATTTTAATTTAAAGGACAAACAAGGTTCCCTTAAGGCCGTTATGTTTGCCCGTGCTGCTGCGCGCCTTAAAGCTCTGCCCAAAAACGGGGATATGATAGTGGCTATTGGCCGTATTGATGTTTACGAGCGGGACGGAGTGTACCAATTATATGTTGATATGCTGATGCCTGTAGGGGCCGGAGATTTAATGCAGGCCTATGAGCAGTTAAAACAAAAACTGTCTGCAGAAGGATTGTTTGATGAAGCAAGGAAAAAATCTTTGCCTGCTCATCCGGAAACTATCGGAATTATTACTTCCTCGGCGGGAGCAGCAGTTCGGGATATTATTACTGTTTCCCACCGTCGGGATAAAAGCATAAAACTGCTCTTGTATCCGGTTCGGGTACAAGGAAAAGAAGCCATTGAAGAAATAGCTCACGGCATAGAATATATGAATAAGAATAAATTGGCTGATGTGTTGATTGTAGGCAGAGGGGGAGGCTCCATGGAAGATTTATGGGCCTTTAACGAAGAAAGAGTTGTGAGAGCAATTGCTGCTTCTGAACTGCCTATTGTTTCAGCAGTTGGTCATGAAATAGATTTTACTTTGGCGGATTTCGCCGCAGATTTACGGGCACCAACCCCTTCTGCTGCTGCAGAACTGATAGTGCCTGATCGCAGTGATTTAACAGATAAAATAAGAAAATTACAGGAGCGCTCTGTACGAGCTTTGCTCCATACATATAAAGAAAAAGCTGTTGCCTATAAACGGTTATCCCAATCCAGATTTTTCACTCATCCGGAAATATTGTGGGAACCTAAAGCTCAGGCTTTGGACAATGCCGGTAAAAATCTAAGGGATGCTATGGAGAGATTTTTAAGCAGGGACAAACAAGCCTTGGCCCTTGCAGATGCAAAACTTACGGCTATGGATCCTTTGGCTATTCTGGAAAGAGGTTATACAGTTACAGAAACAATAAATGGCAGGATAATTAAAAATTCTACTGATGTAACAAAAGGTCAGATGGTTGTTACCAGGTTTAGAGACGGCCAAGTTACTTCTCAAATAGAAGAAATTGTTCATGGAAAGGATGAGGAACAATAATGACAGCCAAGAAAAAAGATGCTAAGCAGGACTTTGAAAGCAGCCTGGCAAAATTAGAAGAAATCGTAGATAAAATGGAAAGCAGTGATTTGCCTTTAGATGAAGCGATAGCTTTATTTAAAGAAGGGGTGGAACTCAATAAGTTTTGTGCTGCAAAACTGCAAACCGCCGAGGAAGAAGTTAAAAAGGTTGTAGAAAAAGAAAATGGTTCGTACCAATTAGAAATGTTTTCCCGGGAGGATAATTAATTATGGATTTTGCAAACTATTTAGAAAAACGCAGAAAGCTGATTAATGAATTTTTAGAAAAACGTCTGGCCCAAAAAGGCATTTCCCAGGTTGATGAAGCTATGAAATATTCATTAATGGCCGGAGGAAAAAGATTAAGACCTTTACTGCTCATGGCTGCAGCTGATGCTGTAGGCGGTCAGGGGTATAATTACCTGTCTGTGGCAGGTGGTCTGGAAATGATTCATACCTATTCTCTTATTCATGATGATTTGCCGGCTATGGATAATGATGATTATCGTCGTGGCAGACTAACGAATCACAAGGTTTATGGTGAACCGTTAGCTTTGTTAGCAGGTGATGGACTATTGACTTTAGCTTTTGAAGTTATGCTGGAACAAAAAAATGTTGAGCCGGCAATTTTAGTAGAAACTGTGAGAGAGATTGCCATGTGTGCCGGGAAAGACGGTATGGTAGGAGGACAGACTCTTGACCTGGCAGCAGAAGGGAAAAAGATTTCTTCCAAAGAAATGAAAACACTCCATGAAGCAAAAACCGGTGCGTTGTTTTTAGCAGCGGTCCGCAGCGGAGCAAGATTGGGCGGGGCAGCTTCTGAACAAATGCTGGCCTTGACAAAATTCGCTGAGCTCTTTGGTTTAGCTTTCCAAATTTCTGATGATATTTTGGATGTAATAGGTGATGCCAAAGAAATGGGCAAAGCAACCGGCAGTGACAGTAAGCTTCAGAAGTCAACTTATGTAACTTTATATGGTTTGGAAAAAGCAGAAGATATGGCCACGGAAACATTACAAGAAGCAATGGCTTGTTTGACAATGTTTGGAGAAAAGGCCGAACCATTAAGAGAAATAACTAAAATGATGGATAAGAGGAAAAAATAAGCTGGCAGGGAGACATGAACGGTGAGCGTATTAGACAGTATTAATTCTCCTAAGGATTTACACAATCTATCCCCGGAGGGTTTAGCAACACTATGCAGTGACATAAGAACTTTGATTATTAAAGTTGTAGCCAAAAACGGTGGGCATTTGGCACCCAATCTGGGTGTGGTAGAGCTAACCGTTGCTTTGCATAAGGTTTTTCATACCCCTACTGACAAAATTGTCTGGGATGTGGGGCATCAGGCTTATATTCATAAAATTCTCACAGGCAGGAAAAAGGAATTCCCTACATTGAGATTATATAAAGGACTTTCTGGTTTTCCTAAACGCTGTGAAAGCCCTCATGATGCTTTTGGTACAGGGCATTCCAGTACTTCTATTTCTGCTGCTTTAGGCTACGCTTGTGCCAGAGACGTAAAAGGGGAAGACTATAATGTTGTGGCTGTTATCGGAGATGGAGCCTTAACAGGGGGTGAAGCTCTTGAGGCTTTGAATAATGCCGGTGATCAGCATAGAAAATTAATCGTGGTTTTAAACGATAATGAAATGTCTATCTCCAAAAATGTGGGAGCTCTTTCCGAATATTTATCGGAAATTCGTACTAATCCTCATTACACAAAAGTTAAAAGTGAAGCGGAAAATTTATTGAAAAGTATTCCCAGTATAGGTGATAAAGTTGCTACAGCTGCTTCTCGGCTGAAAGACAGCTTGAAATATTTTCTGGTTCCCGGTATGTTTTTTGAAGATTTAGGTTTTAAATATTTCGGTCCTGTAGACGGACATAATATAGAAGCATTAGTAGAGCTGTTGGAAAAAGCCAAAACTTTAGATGATCCGGTGCTCATTCATGTTATTACTAAAAAAGGTAAAGGCTATGCTCCGGCAGAGCTAAATCCCAATAAATTCCATGGGACAGGACCTTTTGAATTAGCAACAGGGAAAAAGATTGTGGTGGGCAATCCACCTCAGACTTATACCCAATCTTTTAGTAAGGCATTAATTACTTTAGCGCAAGATAACAAAGACATTGTAGCCATAACGGCTGCCATGCCGGATGGAACCGGCCTGACAGAATTTGCCAAAAAATATCCTACCAGGTTTTTTGATGTGGCCATTGCTGAGCAGCATGCAGTTACATTAGCAGCCGGCATGGCTTGTGGCGGTCTCAGACCTGTAGTTGCTATTTATTCCACTTTTGCTCAGAGAGCTTTTGACCAGATATTGCACGATGTTTGTATTCAGAATTTACCTGTGGTCCTATGCTTGGATAGAGCAGGATTGGTAGGAGACGACGGTTATACTCATCATGGAGTTTTTGATTATTCCTATTTGAGTATGATGCCCAATATGACAATTATGGCGCCTAAGGACGAAAATGAATTGCGTCATATGCTTTATACAGCTTTGCAAGGCAACAGTCCTATGACTATTCGTTATCCCAGAGGATCTGGACTGGGTGTGGATTGCAGTGAACCTATGCATGAAGTGCCTATTGGCAAGGGTGAGATTCTGCGTCAGGGAGAAGATGTCTATTTCTGGGCTATTGGTTCCATGGTAGATACTGCCCTTAAAACGGCAGAATTACTTGAGCAACAGGGAATTAAGGCAGGGGTTGTTAATGCCAGATTTGTAAAACCATTAGATAAAGAGCTCCTACTGGCAACAGCTAAAAAAGTAGGCTGTATTGTTACTTTGGAAGAAAATGTAATAAAGGGTGGTTTTGGTGAAGGAGTCTTGTCTGCCCTCAATGAGGAACAGCTGCTTAATACAACTAAGGTATTGAATTTAGGCATTCCTGATGCATTCATACCACAGGGTGATAAAAAATTGCTTCTTAGGGATCTAAAACTTGATCCTGCCAGTGTGGCTATTTCTGTGGAAAAGGAATTGAAGAGTAAATGACGGGAAAAAATATAAAGGTAAAAAAAGAACGACTGGATATATTTCTGGTCAATAAAGGATTGTTCGAGTCACGAAGCAAAGCTCAGGCCGCTGTTATGGCCGGAGAAGTTTTGGTAAATGAAGAAAAAATCGATAAGCCCGGCATGTCCATTAAAGTAGATTCCTCTATCCGTTTACTTGGCAATAAACTGCCTTTTGTAAGCAGAGGAGGATTGAAACTGGACAAGGCTATAAAATCTTTTGCACTTAATTTGGCAGGTAAAATTGTAGCTGATTTAGGTGCATCTACCGGTGGCTTTACCGATTGTGCCCTGCAAAATGGCGCAGTTAAGGTTTATGCGGTGGATGTTGGCTATGGGCAATTAGCCTGGAAATTAACAACAGATCCCCGTGTAGTTAATATGGAACGTACGAATGTAAGATTTTTAGATGAGAATTCTTTAGATGATAAAATCGATGTGGCGACTATTGATGTAGCCTTTATTTCCTTGGATAAGGTGCTGCCGGCAGCTTATAAAATTTTAGGGCCGGATGGCATCGTCATGGCTCTCATTAAACCCCAGTTTGAAGCAGGACGGGAAAATGTAGGGAAAAAAGGTGTAGTCAAAGATCCCGCCATTCATAAAGGAGTCATAGAAAAAGTCTTGGCAGTAGCCAGAGAACTGCATTTTGTAGTTGCCGGTCTGGATTTTTCTCCCATTAAAGGACCGGAAGGCAATATAGAATATTTATTGTACCTACGTAAATCAGGTAAAGACAGCATAGATGAAAAAAAGATTGAAGAAGTTGTTGCTTCTTCTCACACAAATCTTTAGGTTAGGATGATTAAAATGACGAAATCATTGATTGGCATATTCCCTAATTTAGAAAAAAAACTGGTCTTGGAAGAACTGCCTAAAATAGTCAGTTTTTGCCGGGAAAATAATATTGGCATCGCTTTACCGAAAATCATTGCAAAACAATTTAACATGCCCAGTTACGATACTAATATTAAAGATTCTATGGATAAAATAGGCCAGGTAGTTACTCTGGGCGGGGACGGTACGATTTTGCGGGCAGTCCGTTCCATGGCTCCTTTGGATATTCCTATGCTTGGTATCAACTTAGGGAAATTAGGCTTTCTTACAGAGGTAGGAAAAGAGCAGATGTTTGAAGCATTGCTCAAAGTCCGTGATAAAAAATATTCAGTGGAAAAACGCAGTATGCTCCGGGCTACTATGTATGAAGGTGAGAAAGAAATCGTCCAGTGCCAGGCTATTAATGAATTCGTTTTGGCGGGCTGCAATGTTTCCAGACTAACCAGAATGAGTATGAAAATAGGAGGCCAGCAATCACCCAACAGTCCTTCAGACGGTATTATTGTTGCTACTGCAACAGGCTCAACTGCCTATTCTTTATCAGCAGG
This sequence comes from Acidaminococcaceae bacterium, assembly GCA_022653215.1. Classification (GTDB taxonomy): domain Bacteria; phylum Bacillota; class Negativicutes; order Acidaminococcales; family Acidaminococcaceae; genus JALCSJ01. Next base: position 1,404 of record JALCSJ010000036.1, on the reverse strand, counting down.
TGGTCCGGTAGTTTATCCTGATTTGGATGTTACGATTATTACTCCTGTCTGTGCTCATGCTTTAACATCAAGACCTATGGTCATACCTATGACAGAAAAAATAGAACTTGTTCCCAGTCCTCCATATGAGCAGATAACCCTTTCCGGAGACGGAACAATTTATGGATATATACAAAAAAACAATAAAGTCATAATAGAAAAAAGTCCTTGCGTAGCTAAGTTCATGCGGATTAAACCAATGTCTTACTACGAAGTATGGCAATCAAGACTCATCAGAAACGAAGACACTATTTACAATAGTTAAGGAGTGAATAAGATGAAATTATCACGGCAGGCTGCTATTAAGGAAATCATAACTTCTAAGGTTATTGAGACACAAACAGAACTTACTTCTGCTTTGCAGGCGGCTGGTTTTAATGTGACACAGGCTACTGTTTCCAGAGACATTAAAGAAATGATGTTAGTGAAAGTACCTGATAATCTTGGTAATTATCGGTATAGTTTTCCCGCTGAACACGATAAGATTTTAACTCCTGACCGTGTGGAATTTACTTTTCGCAGTTCCATTCTGTCTATTGCCTCTGCTGAAAATATGATTGTAATTCACACGCTGCCGGGAACTGCCCAAGCAGTGGGTTATGCTTTGGATTGCTTGAATTTACCACAAGTGCTGGGAACAGTAGGTGGAGACGATACGATTTTTATGGTGGTTGATTCTAAAGAAAATGTACAACTTGTCAAAGAAAAGCTATTGCTTAATAAAAAGTAATAAAATATTAAAGGAGCGTCAGAATAGATGTTAACGTCATTACAAGTGCATAATTTTGCCCTAATTGAAGATGTTTGCATTGATTTTACCCCCGGTTTCAATGTGTTTACAGGAGAAACCGGTGCGGGTAAATCTATTTTGATTGATGCTTTCGGCATTACTTTGGGCAGTAGGGCTTCCTTGGATTATATTCGCAAAGGCACGGATAGCTGCTGGGTTCAGGCGGTTTTTGACATTGAAGGATTACCCAAAGTGGCAAAGCTCTTGGCTGAAATGGATATAGAAAATCAGGAAAGCACTTTGTTCATGCGACGCAAATTATTTGCTAATGGGAAAAGTCAGGCTTTTGTCAATGACAGACAAGTACCGGCCAGCTTTCTAAGCAAGTTAGGTGAAGCTCTGGTAGATATCCACGGGCAACACGAAAATCAGGCTCTTTTACGTCCCAATGTACCATTGGAAATAATTGATACATACGGAGGGGAAGAGATAACAGATGCCAGGGAAGCTTATTATACTTTTTATGTGGCTTTCCAAAAAGCAGTTGCTGATTTAGAGAAGCTGCTTAATGCAGATGCTAATCAACAAGAGAGACTAGCTCAACTGGAACGGGAAAATACAGAGATAGAGTCAGC
>JALCSJ010000035.1 GCA_022653215.1 Acidaminococcaceae bacterium | reverse complement strand
ACAGCCCACGCAGAAATCCTGGTTATTCAGGAAGCCTGCCGGAGATTACAACGGTGGCGTTTGGATGATGCCCTGTTATATGTAACCCTTGAACCATGCCCTATGTGTGCAGGAGCCATATTTAATGCACGAATTAAACGGTTGGTGTACGGTGCTTCTGACAGTAAGGCAGGTGCCTGCGGGTCATTGTTTAACATTGTACAAAATAAATATCTTAATCACAGGGCAGAAGTAACCGCCGGGGTTATGGAAGCAGAATGTGGACAAGTACTAAAAGAATTTTTGAACGGAAAGCGTTAGATATGATATAATAATATTTCATGGACGGGTGTCCGAGCGGTTGAAGGTGCTTGACTCGAAATCAAGTGTGGTTAATAGCCACCGAGGGTTCGAATCCCTCCCCGTCCGCCAATAATTTACTTTAGATAGGTGGCGTAATTTATGCGAGCAAGAAATGTGTGGGCAGAAGTTGATTTGTCAGCCATAGCGCATAATATTCAGGAAACTAGAAAAAAAATAGAACCGGGCACCAAAATTTGTGCCGTGGTAAAAGCAGATGCCTATGGACATGGCGCTGTGCCTGTGGCAACAGCGGCTTTGGCTGCAGGTGTAGAATATCTGGCAGTATCCATGACCAGAGAGGCACTTGAATTAAGAGCAGCCGGCATTATGGCACCTATTTTAATTTTGGGAGCTATGACACCGGGTCATGAAAAAATCTTGGTAGATAAAAATATTACCCAAGCGGTTTTTGACTTAAAAAGTGCACAGGCATTGTCTGCAGCTGCCCTTCAGGCTAATAAAGTTGCCAAGGTACATCTTGCTGTAGATACAGGTATGAATAGGATTGGCTGCCGTCCGGAAGAAGCCGGGGAATTAGCTGCTGCTATTGCAGGACTTCCTCATGTTTATCTGGAAGGAGTCTTTTCTCATTTTGCAGCTGCAGATGAGAAAGATAAAACTTACAGTAAAAAACAACTGGCTGCTTTTAAGACAGCACTGGCTAATATTGCTGATCAAAAAATTGATATACCCATTGTTCATTTGGATAATAGTGCAGGAATCACCGAAATACCCGCTGCACATTTCAACATGGTTCGGCAGGGCATTACCTTGTACGGCTGGTGGCCTTCCCATGAAGTTAAGCAATCCATGGATTTGCAGCCTGTAATGACTTTGAAAGCAGAAATAGTTTTTATTAAAGATATTCCTGCAGGAGAAAAAATAAGCTATGGCTGCACTTATGAAACAAAGCGTCCTACTAAACTGGCTACATTACCTTTGGGTTATGCGGACGGTATTAGCAGAAAACTCAGCAATACAGGCTATGTGTCCATCAGGGGAGGCAAGGCACCTATTTTGGGACGAGTTTGTATGGATCAAATGATGGTGGATGTAACCGATATTCCCAATGTGCAGGTCGGTGACGAAGCTATTATTTTCGGTGGGGGAGAAATTTCCCTGGATACAGTAGCTGAGTGGATGGAAACCATTAATTACGAAGTGATATGTCTCTTGAGCACCAGAATTCCCAGAAAGTATATTTATCAATATACGATTCAACATTATGATGGGAATGTGTTTACAGAGTAAAGGCAGGAAAGGCAGCAGATTAATAATGAAAAAATATCAACCCATAACGCCGGAAATAATCGGAGAACTAGAAAAAATAGTGGGTGAAAAATATGTATTAACTTCTTTGGCAGCCAGGGAAAGATATCAGACAGATGAAGAAACGGATCCGAGATTCTTCCATATGCCGGAAGCAGTTGTCAGTCCCGGTTCCACAGAAGAGGTAGCTGCCGTAATGCAGCTGGCCAATAAATTTGACTTTCCCGTAACACCCAGAAGTGGCGGCACAAGTGTCTCTTGTGGCGCCATTGCCGTATACGGCGGGATTGTGCTGCTCATGGAACGTCTGGATAAAATTGAAAAAATAGATTTGGCAGGTATGTACATGATTGTTCAGGCCGGTGTAAAGACTATCGATATACAACATGCAGCTAAAGAACAAGGCTTGTTCTATGCTGGTGATCCCTGCAGCGCAGAGAACTGTCTCATCGGTGGCAATCTTGCCACTAATGCCGGAGGTAATAAAGCAGTTCGCTATGGTACTACCCGCAATCAGGTTTATTCTATTGAAGTGGTGACCCCAACAGGTGAAATCACCAATCTGGGAGCTCGCCTGAAAAAATGCAGTACAGGCTATTGTTTAGATCAGCTGGTCATTGGCAGTGAAGGAACTTTGGGAATTATCACTAAAGCAACTTTAAAACTTTTGCCTCTGGCTCCCTACAAAATGGATGTGCTGGCGATTTTTACTGATGTACAAAAAGCCACAGGCATTGTGCCGATTCTCGTTAGGGCGGGGCTCAATCCTACTAGTGTAGAGTTCATGGATAATAGTTTTGTAAGGGTTTCCAGCGACTATTCTGAGCTAAAAATGCCTCATTATGAAGATGGCAGCTATGTGATTATCAGCATCGAAACTTTTGACGAAGAGGAACTGGAAAAGAAAATAGAAAAACTTCAGGAATTGTGCATGGCTAATGGTGCTACAGATGTGCTGGATGCCAACGAAAGAGTGTGGACCTTGCGTAGAAACTGTCTGGAGTCAACTATGGCCTTAAGTCCGGTAAGCACATCTGATGATTTTGTTGTACCTCAAAGCTCTATTGCCAAGGCTATTGACCATTTGAGCCAGGTGGCCGGCAATTATCCTTTCCGTGTGTTTACTTTGGCTCATGCAGGGGATGGAAATTTGCATTTTCAGATTCTCAAAGGTAATTTAAGTGACAAGGAGTGGGAAGACAGTTTAAACAGTTTTCACGCTAAGGCTTATGAATATATTTATGCTCAAGGCGGGCGTTTAAGCGGTGAGCATGGTATCGGTGCTAAAAAGGTCCGTCAGCTGGAAAAATACACCGACCCTGTAGAATTAGGCATGATGCGAGCTATTAAGAAGGCTTTAGACCCTAAAGATGTTCTGAATCCTGGCAAAGTGTTTAATATTTAAGATATAAGTTATTCCTTGTTTATAAAGATTAGAGTAAGAAAGCTAGTCGGCGATAGTAGCGAGAAAATTCACAACCTGCGGACAGGGACTGATAAATTATCTGCCGACTGTGTATTATATAATTTTTAATTATAATCTTGACAAGTACCCCTGTTTTTAGATATACTATTTCTTGCAGTGTTAAAAAGCATGAAACATTGCAAATTAATTTCATAGCAGTACCAAGTAATTCAACCTGGAGAGTTGTCCGAGCGGTTGAAGGAGCACGCCTGGAAAGCGTGTATACGGGAAACCGTATCGAGGGTTCGAATCCCTCACTCTCCGCCATTTAAATTAAGCGCTATTTTATTTTTCTGGCGGACTGTACTAGCGGGTCCCGCGCAATGAAAGCCCGTGAACCTTGTCAGGTCCGGAAGGAAGCAGCAATAAGCGGATACTTTTATGTGCCGCGGGGTTATCTGTCAGTACAGCCCGCCAGGCAAATAAAAGGCGATAATAAGCAAAGAGTGGTAATAAAACAAGATTTTATTCTTGTTTTGTTACCACCTTTTTTTTTGTTTGTTTTTATTACAGTGTAGCCTATCTTACATTGTGTCAAAACTGGCTTCGCAAAAAAAGATAAAATGCTATAATCCAATTAATTCAAGAAATATTCTGAAAAAATTAAAAGATGAGGACGTGGTATTTATGATGAATTTGCAAGGTTCTTGGGTGGCTATGCCAACCCCTTTCACCAAAGATGACAAGATTGATTTTGCTGGTTTTAAGGTTTTAATTGATCGTCAGATTAAATATGGCACAAGCCAACTTTTTATTCTAGGTTCTGCAGGAGAAGTAACTCTTCTGACTTTGGAAGAGAAGAAACAAATCGTCAAAGAAGTAATTAAAATGACCAAAGGACGCATACCGGTATTTTTTAGCGCAGCGGCGCTTACTACTGAGGCTAGTGTGGAATTTGCCAAATACTGCGAAAATGAAGGAGCAGACGGTGTAGTTTTTACCATTCCTCCCTATGTACTAATCCCGCAAAGTGCTGCTTTTACTCATTTAGATACTTGCATGAGTGCCGTAAGCATTCCCTGTGGTATATATAACAATCCTTCTCGTCTGGGCGTGCAGGTAGAACCGGCAACGATTAAAAGATTATCCGATAAACATGCAAATTTCGTAGTTGATAAAGAAGCTTGCGGTGGTGTGGATCAGCTGGTACAAGTGCAACGGTTTTGTCAGGGCAAAGTTAAGATTATGTGCTGCGATGCTCCCGGTTATTCCATTGTAATTCCAACTTTGGCAGTAGGTGGTTCCGGCACTGCTAATATTGGCGGCAATATTATTCCCGAAGAAGCCGCTAAATATTCTCGTCCTTGGGATAGTTACCAAAAGGTAGAAGAGTGCAGAGCTGAATACTTCAAGTATTTCCCCCTGCTGGAAGCCTTCTATGAATATTCCAATCCTATCGTTATCAAGGCAGCACTAAAGATTTTGGGCCTGCCCGGTGGACATTTAAGAAAGCCTTATCAAGAAATTACCGTAGAAGAATACAATCAATTAGAAAAACTGATGGATAAAATGGGCGTTTTAGCTAAGTATAGTGTGAAATAGTAGAAAAGTAGGTATTTTATGGAAAATACTCTAATGAAAATGGAACAATTTTACATGGAGGAAGTAATCATTCCCCAAGGACAGGATATAAAAAAGGGTCTCACAAATTATATCTTGGCCAATGGGTGGAAACAGGTCTATGTTTCAGGAGCAGTTGGTTCTGTGATTGACATGGCGTTTACAGCTCCCATTCAAAATCATTTGCCCTTAAAAGTTTCATCCACACCAGTTTCAGGTGCAGGAGAAATGCTTTCTATGACGGGAGAAATAATGCCAAGGGAAATGATGGACCCTGATTTAAAAGATGTATATACGGACAAAGACTCACCTCTCTTTGTGCATATTCATGCCAGTTTTGCAACGTCGGGAGGGCATGTCTTTGGCGGTGGACTGAAATCAGGTAAAGCTTTTCGCTCTTTGCGCATATTTATGGTACCGTTAGAATAGGGAGGAACCACAGTGAAGAAAATAATAATGTTTTTAGTGACAGTATTTGCTGTGCTGGCAGCGGCAGGCTGCGGCGGCGGAGATAAAACAGATAAGAATACAAGAAATGCAGATGGAACTATAAAAAAGCCGTCATCCCCACTGCGGTATTCTTTAGGAACAGGCGCTAGCGGAGGAAATTTCTACCTGGTAGGAGGCGGCTTGGCAACAGTTCTTAATAATTCTTTGGGGGACTTTTTCACAATTACAGCAGAAGAAACAGGGGGTTCTACTGCCAATCTGACCATGATTCAAAATGGTGATGCAGAAATAGGGATTTCCATGACTTCATCTTTGGCAGAAGGCGCAGCAGGAGCTAAATGGACCGGTGGTAAGCCTTTGGATAAAATCAGAGGCATGGTAGCCTTGTATCCTTCTTATATGACTATATATGCTTTGCAGTCAAGCAATATAAAAAAACTTCAAGATCTAAATGGCAAGGTAGTTGGCCTGGGATCTAAGGGTGCAGCCATGGATAGCGTTTTAAGAAAAGCCTTTAACAAAATGGACATTAAACCTAAATCTATTTTCAACGATGGACATGGGGCAACAGCCTCCGTTGTTTCTGATGGACAAGTAGATGTAGCAGTACTGTTTTCTTATCCACCCTTTCCGTCTATTGCAGAGCTGGAAGCATCTAAAGGACTTGACTTTATTGGTTTAACAGACCGGGAACAAAAACAACTGACTGATATGTTCCCGTTTTACAAGGCATCTATAATGCCTAAGGGCTCTTATAAAGGTGCAACTACAGATGTTAAAACTGTTAGTGAATGGAATATGTTGGTAGTAGGTAAGGATGTACAAGATGATTATGTATATCTTTTGACTAAAACAATTTTGGAAAACAATCCTGATTTATTGGAAATTCACAAGAGCTTAAAATATGCCACGGCTCAAAATATTTTAAACTATAATGTTCCCCTCCATCCGGGAACCATTAAATATTTAAAAGAAAAGGGTATTAAAGTTCCGGCGAACTTAATTCCACCGGAATACAAGGCATAACAGGGGAGCAATGAAAATGAACATAACCTATGATAAATTCAGCCGATATGCAATTATAGCGATTTCTCTTCTTGCGGTTTTTATTCATGTTGGTAATTACACGATTTTCACCTTGCCCAGCATTCAATTTTATGCTTGTCACTTACTTTTAGGTTTGCTTCTTATTTTTCTTTACAAACCTTTAGGACAGGGTAAGAATTTACAACCCAAGACGCAAAGATGGTGTCACATTATTGATTGGGTACTTATTGTTTTATCGATAGTAGTTAGTTCCTATGTGATTTTTAACTTTGAAACCTACGTTTCTACAATGCAAAATAATGTTTTAACCATAGAACTGTATGTTTTGGGGGTTATTATTACAGGTATTGTATTGGAGGCTGGTCGTAGAGTCTTGGGCAATACCTTGCCCATAATTGCGCTTTTAGCAATTTTATATGCATTACTGGGTAATTATATACCTGGTTTGTTTGGCCACAGAGGCTATACTTTGCGACGCATTGCTTTGGCTATATTTAGTGATCGAGGGGTGTATGGTACACCTATCGGTACCTCTGCAACGAATGTTTATCTGTTTTTGTTATTTGCGGCCTTTTTAAATGCTTCTGGGGCAGATGTTATTTTCCAGAACATTGCTATTGCTTTGGCAGGGAAAAAACGTGGCGGTCCTGCTAAAATGGCAGTAATTGCCAGCGCTTTTTTTGGTACGATTTCCGGAAGCTGCGTTGCCAATGTAGTCAGTACAGGGGCTTTTACTATACCATTAATGAAACGCAGCGGTTATAAAAAGGCCTTTGCCGGAGCAGTAGAAGCTGTTGCTTCTACAGGCGGGCAGATTATGCCACCCATTATGGGGGCAGCGGCTTTCGTTTTGGCAGATATTGCCAGTGTTTCCTATGCAAAGGTTTGTGCAGCAGCTTTTTTGCCGGCAGTTATGTATTATGTCTGCCTGCTAAAAATGGTGGATTTGGAAGCAGTTAAATATAATTTGAAAGGTATTGATCCCAGTGAAGTGCCAAGTGTAAAAGAGTCATTGCTGAAGGGAATGAAATTGTTTGTCCCGGTGGGAGTATTGCTGGTAACTTTATTAGGATTGAACTACACTCCTATGAAATCCGCTGTTACTGCGATTTTCTCTATTATAATTTTCGGTGTACTTAATAGAAAAGAACCGTTAACAAAGGAACAGGTTTTAAATGGTTGTCTCGGTGCAGGACACGCCTTATGTTCCGTGGTAGGAGCTTGTGCCACTGCAGGTATTGTTGTGGCTATCTTTTCTTTGACAGGACTTGGCTTAAAGTTTTCCAACTTCCTAGTTATGATGGGTGGAAATTCCCTGGTTCCCAGTTTAGTTTTGTCTATGTTGGTATGTTCTATTCTGGGTATGGGTTTACCTACTACAGCTGCGTACATAGTGGTTGCTACGGCTATTGCTCCGGCTTTGGTTAAACTGGGCTTGCCTGTGTTGGCAGCACACTTATTCTTATTATATTTTGCCTGCATCTCAGCTATTACACCGCCTGTGGCGGTCGCATCCTATGCGGCGGCAGGAATAGCCGAAGAAAATCCCATGAAAGTAGGGTGGATGGCAGTAAAATTAGGTATTACAGGTTTTATTCTTCCCTTCGCTTTTGCTTTTAATACTGATTATATAACCTTTAACTGGGACTTACAGACTCTTCTAACTTGGTTATCGGGAATGGTTATTTGTTACTCTTTGGCCATTGTTTTACAAGGATATGTGGAGAAGAAAATAACTGTGGTGGAAAGACTGCTATATGTGGTGGCAATTGTTTTAACGATTCCGCCTCATGTTATTACTTCTGTGGCAGGAATTGTACTTTTTGCCGTATTATATGGTTATCGTAAAAGAGAAGCGAGAAACTTAGCACGAAAAACATTAACGGAAACTCAAACTTTAACTTGTCCTTAATAAAAAAAGCGGAACACATTGTGTTCCGCTTTTTTGTGCTTTATTTTTCCATTTCTTTTATGTATTCTGAGTAAGCAGCTTTATTAATCTGCATTTTATGATTAATCAAACGCAAAACGTTTTCGCTGTACAGTTCGTTAATTAGCTTACTAACAGTTACGCGAGCGCCGCCCACAATGATTCCCAAGTCGTACTGGGTATATTTTACTTTTAGATTGTACCATTGATTATCAATAAGGTGACTGGCATCAGCAACAGAACAAAATAGTCGCTTTAAACGATCTTTGCAAGAAGTAAAAGCTAAATCTTCTAAAGCGTATCGTAAAATCAGAAGTTTCTGTGCATAGCTATGTAAAATAGCATCCCGGAAGGGTTTGTATGTATCTACTAAAATGTGGTAATCTTTTTCATTGATTTTATAAATAACAACACTATTTTCGGCAATGGTATAAAGACTGGTATGCACATCTAAATCACTGGAAACTTCACCGAAAAACCAGCCTTGGGATAAAGTATAGAGGACTTTTTCGTTACCATCTTTATTTAGAATAATATGTCGTGTCCTGCCGCTTTTTAAATAAAATATATACCCTAAAGGATCGCCGGGAGCGGAGATAACATCTTTGTTTTCGTAATGTAATTCTGTAGAGTGTTTTTTGATAAAAGCTTCTAGCTCTCGATGGCAAATTACGGGAAAAGTTAAAAGCCCTGAATTACTGCTCATAATTATGCTCCTCTCTCCTATTTAAATATTATTATATCTAATTTACAGCAAGAAAGCAAAAATGATTCTTTTCACACATTATAGTTGTACTACTTGACGTAAAAAGGGTATAATATACTGTAAATCTAATGTGGGGTGGTTTGTCCAATGGAAGAAGCGGTTAATAAAATATCTGCTACGGCGGGTCTGGCACCGGGAAAAGTTGTGCCTATAGGAATTGATGCCAGCTCACCTTCTAAGTTCATAGTATCAGTTATCAAAGAAGGTGACGTTCAAGTGGAACGTCTAGGCTCTCTTCCTGAAGAACTGCCTAACTTCGATGACAAGACAACTGTTTGGATTGACGTTCAGGGCTATGCAGGACAGATATCTATAAGACGTATCTTTAATATTTTAAAGCTGCATCCGTTGCTTCAAGCTGACGTTATGAATACCAGACTGCGCAGCAAAGTAGCTTTTCTTGGTGATACAGTTTTATTGAACCTGCGGCGCTTGTACTATTCTGCGGACAGCAGAATACATAAAGAAAACGTTACGTTTATTATGCAGAAGAATGTTATCGTGACTTTTCAAACTTCTGCCAGGGACAGCTTTGGAGGATTTCGCAAAAGGGAAACTTACTTAAAAGGCTTTAATACCACTGCTACGTATGTATTTTATGCCCTTTTGGATAACTTTGTGGATAATTACTATGAAGTGCTGGAAAAGTTAGTTGCTTCCATAGAAAAAACGGAGAAACATCTTTTATCTATAGATGATTATCTGGACAGAAAAGTTCTGTCAGGTTTGAAACATGATGTCATTGTAGCCAGGCATGTAATCTGGCCTTTTAAAAATATCTTTAAAAAGATTAAAGACGATAGGGAAGATTTCTTTAATGATGAGATTAATCCTTATTATGAGGATTTAAATGATCATGTCCTTCAGCTTCAGGAAGTAAACTGCATAGCTGAGGAGAATGTTAATACCTTGATCCAGTTGAACATGGATAATGTCAATAATCGCACCAACGATATTATGAAAACTCTGGCTTTGGTTTCCACAGTGTTTCTGCCCTTGACTTTTATCGCAGGGGTTTACGGCATGAATTTCCATTTTATGCCGGAGTTGAATTCTCAATGGGGTTATCCTTTTGTCTTGGGATTAATGGCTTTGATTGCCTTTGTTCTTTACAAATCTTTTAAAAGCAAACACTGGATGTAACAAAGAAAGGAGCAAGACATGTCTTATGTGGCTTTATACCGCACTTGGCGGCCACAGGATTTCGATAGTTTAGTAGGACAGGACCATATAAGGACAGCATTGACCAATGCCTTGGAAATGGGTAAAATAGCTCATGCCTATTTATTTACAGGTCCTCGTGGTACAGGTAAAACCAGTACTGCCAGGATTTTGGCCAAGGCACTGAACTGTGAAAAGGGTCCTACGGCCCATCCTTGCAATGAATGCAGTAATTGTAAGCAGATTACGGCCGGGTCCTCTATGGACGTTATTGAAATCGATGCTGCTTCCAACCGTGGTATTGATGAAATACGCCAGTTACGGGAAAGAGTTTCTTTTGCTCCCGTCAATTGCCGTTATAAGGTATATATTATCGATGAAGTTCATATGATTACTACAGATGCTTTCAATGCTCTGTTAAAAACCTTGGAAGAACCGCCGGAACATGTGGTATTTATTTTGGCCACCACGGAACCGCAAAAAATTCCGGCAACCATTCATTCCCGCTGTCAGCGTTATGATTTCCATCGGGTCAGCGTGGAGGATATAGCAAAACACTTGGCCAAAGTCGCCAAAGGCAGCGGCATAGACGCTGATGAGGAGGCACTCCATCTTATGGCGATTCAGGCTGACGGCGGTATGCGTGATGCTGTGAGCCTATTGGATCAGTGTGCGGTGATGGACAAAAAAGTTACTGCTACTACAGTTAGACAAGTCCTGGGCATCGTGGGACGGGAAAGCTTGCGTAAGCTGGTAACTTTAATCGGCAAACAGGATTTATCCGGTTCACTGGGCGTCCTCAACGAGCTTACCATGGATGGCAAAGATATAAAGCAAATCCTTATTGAACTGACTGAATATTTGCGGGCCTTGCTGCTGTTTAAGGCTAAGGCAGGCTATGAGGATATTTATTTGACAGATACGGCAGAGGCTTTTGCTCCAATTGCAGATTTATATACTAGCGAAAGAATTTTGGCGGCAACCTCAAGAATACATAAGGCTTTGGAAGAAATCAGATTTTCGGCTCGGGAAAGAATTGTAGCTGAGTTATGTCTTTTTGATTTGTGCCATATCCAGGGAGACACGGTGGAGGCTCTGACGGCTAGGGTAGCACAGCTGGAAAAGCGCTTGGCAGGTGTATCCGGGGTATCAGCTGCCTACCAAACTATGCCGTCCCACAATGAATTGACAGAAACCGTTACTCAGGCATCACAAAAGGTGCCTGATGAGCCGGACGAAAAACTTGAGTCGACTTCGTCTACCGCTAAATCGGCAGAAGGGCAAATGCCTAGCTCCGGTACTACTGAGGCGGCAACACCCAAACCTGCTATAGCAGCTGTTAACGGTGTGGAGCTTTGGAGTGAAATTTGCCGGGCACTAAAAAGCCGGCGCAAGAGAACAATCTTAGCTTATGCGGAAATGGGCACAGTTTTAGCCCTTACTCCGGAAAAACTTACAGTAGGTTTCAGCACAGAAACTTCCAAGGATAGAATGGAAGAACCTGATTACAAAAATGTGCTGTTAGATATTATTAAAGAGCTTACAGGTAAACCTTTGTCTTTGGAATTTGTGGAAAAAGCGGGTCTGGAACCAACTCAGATCAAGGTTGCACCAACGAAACCAAGACAAGCTGCTCCGGCGCAAAAGTCCCCTGCAGCAAAAGAATTACCCAAAGATGTAAAACAAGCATTGGATGTCTTTGGGGGTTCACTAGAAAAAGCATAAGAAAATGGAGGAAAGAACAATGTATAAAGGCGGAATGGGCATGGGAAACATGCAAGGAATGTTGAAGAAAGCACAAAAAATGCAAGCTAATATGATGAAGCTTCAGGAAGAATTAAAAGCTCGCACGGTAGAAGCTTCTGCCGGCGGCGAGGCAGTTAAAGTCGTAGTTAATGGAAATAAGGAATTAGTCAGCATTAACATTAAGCCGGAAGCTGTTGACCCGGAAGATGTAGAAATGCTTCAGGATTTGATCCTCACAGCTGTTAATGATGGATTAAAACAAATTGATGCCATGACCGAGCAGGAAATGAGCAAGGTTACCGGCGGCATGAAAATACCCGGGTTGGGCTAAGAAGAGGTAAGTAAGTTATGCGAATGATAAAACCTTTGGCCAGACTTTATGAACAGCTTCGTAAGCTGCCGGGTATTGGCTCTAAAAGTGCTCTGCGCTTGGCATATCATGTTCTTGATATGCCTGCTGAAGATGTGCGGGAGTTAGCTGATGCCTTAGTTAATGCCAAAGAACAGATTCATCTTTGTTCCTGTTGTTTTAATCTTAGCGATAAAGACCTATGCGAAATATGCCGGGATGAAGATCGTGATAAATCTTTGGTCTGTGTGGTAGAAGAACCCCAAGATGTGGCAGCGATGGAAAAAACCAGAGGATTTAAGGGACTGTACCATGTGCTGCACGGAGTCCTGTCTCCTTTAGATGGGATTGGACCGGACCGTTTAAAGATTAAAGAATTAGTCATGCGCCTGCAAAAAGGTGTTATTAAAGAAGTAATTGTGGCCACCAATTCCGATGTGGAAGGGGAGGCAACAGCAGCCTATCTGGCCCAGTTAATTAAGCCTCTGGGGGTAAAGGTTACCCGTATTGCCCATGGTTTACCCGTAGGTGGGGATCTGGAATATGCTGATGAGGTTACTTTGTATAAGGCCTTGGAAAATAGGCGGGATATGTAGAAAGGCGGAAAAATTTATGGAGTTTTTAATACCGGCAGTGTTAGCCGTTGGTGTATTATTCTTTTTAGTTAATTTCTTTTCTTTATCTATTCAGTTTGTGTGGAATGGAGTTTGTGGGGTTATTTTACTTTGGGCGGTCAATATGATAAGCTCTGTGACAGGCCTCACTACTTTGCACATTAACGTGGGAGTGGTTACTTCTTTGGTAGCCGGTTTCTTCGGTGTGCCCGGCGTGATTTTAATTTTGGCTTACCAGCTGATGAAATAATATGAGTAAAAAAATTCTGGGTTATGACTATTCAAACAATGAAAAAATCAAAGTGCTTTTATATCTTTTCGTAGGTGGCTCTGCAGCACTGTTGGAGTGGGGACTGGTCTATCTTTATGCCGTGAAGTTTGGCTGGAATTACCTGTTTTCCACAGCTTTGGCCTATTTATGCTCCACTGTCTGCCATTACTTTGCTACTAATGTGCTGGTATTCGAAAGCGGTGCCAGATATGAAAAGAAAAAAGAATTCACCTTGGTTCTCTTGGTTTCGGCTATGGGTTTAGTATGGAATCTGCTTTTAATGAGAATCTTTGTAGGCGTGGTAAATTGGCCTATTATGCCTTCCAAAGTTTTAGCTTCGGCCATTGTCACTGTGTGGAATTATTTGTCCAGAAAAAAATGGATCTATTGATAGCAAGAAGGATGAATTAATATGCTGCGCAAAATTGCAAATTACAAGGATTTCAAAAAAATAATCCTTGTTTATAATGAGGGTTCCGGTGTTCAGGGTATTTTTAAGGACACGGGAGCCAGAGTCAGAATTATTTATATGGTTTTGAGAAATGAACTCCGGGCAGGAGTTCTGGAAAAAATTAAAATTAAAACATTTGAAGATATACAGGAGTTGGGACAGAGAATTTGCCAAGAAAAAATAGAATGGGTTATTGTCGTAGGTGGGGATGGAACATTACGTGCTTTTGTAGAGTGTTTTGTCCGCAATAACTATTATCCGTTTATTAGTGTTTATCCGGGTGGAACCGTCAATCTGGTAGCCAAGGAACTAATGCAGAAATCTGATGCCTATCATTGGACAGCCAGAGTACAGAAAGGTATTGCTACTCCTGTCTGGCTAGGTAAAGCCAATGACAGAATATTTTTAACAGTAGCAGGAATTGGGGTAGATTCCCTGATTGTAGATAATGTGAGTCCTTCGGATAAAAAATATCTGTCTTCCCTGGCTTATGTGAAACAAGGCGGTAGAGCTTTAGGCAGTGAACTTTTGGTGCATAAATGGAAGTATAAGTTCCGGGTAATGATTGATGATGATGGCTGTTGGCGGGACGCAAGTTCTGTAATTGTTTCTAAGAGCCATTATTATGCAGGACGATTTTCTTTGACAGACGGGTCTTTGTCTAAACCACGTCTTTATGTATGTCTGTTCCAAGGAGAAAAGGCCGTGGATTTTCTGCGTTATACAGCTCTGATTGCGGCTGATTTGCTGAATATTGACAAGACAGTGAATATTATTCCTGCTCAGCATGTTAAGATCCAATGCAATGTATCAAATTTTGCGGCACAGTTGGATGGGGATTCTGTGGCTACATCGCCTCTGGAAATCAGTCTCTTGCCGAAACCAATGAACTTTATTTCTTAGAGGTAAACAGTGAGTAATAAAGGAAAGAAGAACTTTTTTATAATCATAGTCCTGACCATTGCTTTTGCCCTGGAATATTTTACGGCAGAAAGCTTCCTGGCAGGAATCGTGCCTTTTCCTTTTGGAGAAATGTGGCTTCATACTTTAGACGGTTTTTTGAGAGATGCCTTGCTATTAGGGGCAGCTCTAATGTTGTATTCCCGTCGCAAGAGGATACCGGACCGTGCTAAACGTTATGAACCGGTAGTAGTTGTCGGAGTCAGCTATCTTTTGTTTGGCTGTTTCATAATTAGCTTTTTGGAAATGGATAAGGGCTTTCTGACTGCATTGGCCTATTTTACAGGGCTTTTTAATAATATCGTTATAGTGTTGCTGGGGGCTATGTATTACCACCATTGGCCTACTAAACCAATGAAGGTAGTGTATTTTTGTATTTATTATCTTACCTGCCTTATTATGATTTTCGATGCTATTTATTTTTGGACGACTTCCATGCATGTGGAAAGTGTTCTTTTCGATAATCTTAACCATTATGCTTTTATCGGCATTGTTTCCACTACGGCAAAATGGCAGGTTGCCTTGGTGGCCGGACTAATAATCCTTTATATTTTATTATTCAAAGTGAGCAAACCCAGGCGAAGCAAGCCAAATTTCACCTGGTCTTTATTATGTGTGGTAATGTTCGGAATGGGATTGAATCTTTCCTATAATCTACTGAGTATGGCTGTATATCAGGGTTTGGATCAGGTGTCGGGGCTGGATATAGAAGTTGACATGGAAAAAAGTCGCCGGCCGGCAAGAGATATGCTGGCAACACCTGTTAATGTCAACTTTGTTGGCAGG
>JALCSJ010000034.1 GCA_022653215.1 Acidaminococcaceae bacterium | reverse complement strand
TAAGATTATCTGTTCTAAGAAGAACAATCCGTTAATTATTGGTTTAGGTGAGGGAGAGAACTTTATTGCTTCCGATATTCCGGCCATTATAGCTAAAACCCGTCGTACATTTATTATGAATGACGGAGAAATTGCTACAGTGACAAAAGACAAGGTTTGGATTCAAGATATTAATGGCACCCCCATCAGCAAAAAAGTTTATGTAGTTAACTGGAAAGCAGAAGCTGCTGAAAAAGGCGGTTTTGCTCACTTTATGCTAAAAGAGATTTATGATCAGCCTAAAGCAGTCCGGGATACATTGACCGGACGAGTAAAGAAAAATGATGATGGTGTTAAATTTGATGAACTGAATTGGACCGCTGATGATTTCAAAAATATCAGCAAGATTTTTATCGTAGCCTGCGGCACAGCTTATCATGCAGGTATTGTCGGCAAGTATTATCTGGAACAACTGGCCAGAATTCCTGTAGAAGTAGATATTGCCAGCGAATTCCGTTATCGTAATCCTATTGTGGACAGCAGTTGTTTATGCATGGTTATCAGCCAGTCCGGTGAAACCAGTGACACTTTGGAAGCTTTGAAGGAAGCTAAGAGACTGGGAGCCAGAACTATGGCTGTAACCAACGTGGTTGGCTCATCTATAGCAAGAGCCGCAGACCAGGTGGTTTATACCTATGCCGGCCCGGAAATCGCTGTAGCGTCAACCAAGGCCTATACGACTCAATTAGTTGTTATGCTGTTGTTATCTCTTTATGTAGCTGACTTACGTGGCAAGATTACTCCTGAACGTATGAAGACTTTGGTGGCAGGGCTAAAAGAATTGCCTGAGCAGATTCATAAAGAATTAGAAAATGTAGACCAGATTAAAGTGTTTGCCACTCAATACGGCAGCTGCGAAGATGCCTTTTTCCTGGGTAGAAGCTTAGACTATGCTGTTGCTTTAGAAGGGGCTTTGAAACTGAAGGAAATTTCTTATATTCATGCAGAAGCTTATGCTGCCGGTGAATTAAAACACGGTACATTAGCTCTTATTGTGGTTGGTGTGCCTGTTATTGTTTTGGCTACACAACCTCATGTTTATGAAAAGACCATCAGCAATTTGCAGGAAGTTAAAGCAAGAGATGCCATGGTTATCGGTATAGGCGTAGAGGGCGATAAGAAATTAGCTCAGCATGCGGACAGCGTTATTTATATTCCTAAAGCTGACCCGGATTTGACACCTATTCTGTCTGTAGTACCCTTGCAGCTTTTAGCTTATTATGCAGCCTTAACACGTGGTTGTGATGTAGATAAACCTCGTAACCTGGCAAAATCTGTAACAGTAGAATAAGAAGTAACTCTTTAAGTAAGTTATTATTTGTATATACAAAAAAAGGCCTAGGGGATTTCCTCTTATGAGGAAATCGTCCCCTAGGCCTTTTGGCTGTCTTTTTCTATGCTAAGTTCGCGCATTTGCGTTGAATATTTAAAACAGAATTTTGCAGTGCATGGAGAAGAAGTTTGTAGTTAAGCTGCTTAAGTCTCACACTGGGGCCGGAAATGCTTAACACATAAGCAGCATCTTCTAAAGGCAGTGGGACTGCCAATGCAGCCACACCTATTTCTACTTCACTTTCTGAAAATGCATAGCCTTGGCTGGCAATAAGTTCTAACTGATTTTTTAGGGTTTGCTGCTTTCTAGTATTGTATTGGGCTAAAATTTCTTTTTGTTTTTTCAAAGATTGGGCAGCCAGTAGGACTTTTCCGGTAGCCCCTGCATCTAAAGGAACAATATAGCCGCTTTCTGTAGCTAAGGCTAGGCGATGTTTCGTTTTAACCAAATCAATACAAATGCCGGTTTTGTCGGTAATGGCAGAAAGGATAACCGTTTCGTTAAATTGCGCAGAAAGCTTTTGCATTTCATTATAAATAATATTGCGATAAGTTTGGTGGACCGAAACAGCGGAAGCTACCAAATGAATACTATTGCCCAGACGGTAATTTCTGCTTTCGGCTGATTGCTCAATCCATCCCACGGATTGGAGAGTACGCAGAATCCTAAAAACAGTGGTTTTGTGCATGGCTAGGGCGCTGCTTATTTGAGCGAGACTAAGATATTCTTCTTTTTGAGCAGCGTATAATTCTAAAATTTTTGTAGCATGAAGCACGGAATTTACTAAGGGAGTTGTGGATTTGGAGTTTTTCATAATAGACCTCATTTCGTTTTACGTTTCACTATAGTGAATAGAACGTTGACTTTGTTTACAGTGTAACCTATAATCCTGATAAACACAATAACAAAATATGTTTCACAATAGTGTATTAAAAATGGGGGAAAGATATGGAAAATTTCAGCTTGAAAAAATCTTTGAATATGTCTCCTACAGGTATTGCCAGTTTTGCCAAAAGCGAAATATGCGTCAACATAAATGATGCACAAGCAGATATTGCTGTCCTGGGAGCACCCTTTGATATGGATATTCAGGGCAGGAGCGGCTGTCGAATGGGTCCCAGAGGCATTCGAGAGGGTTCTACAAGATTTGGTTTTAAGCCAGGTGGTACATATAATTTTGAGCGGGATACTTTTTATATGGATGCCGATAAATGGAAAGTTATAGATTGCGGTGATGTTGACTATATTCCCGGTGACCCGGGAGGAACTGCTGCTAACTTGACTGCGGCGGTGGAAATTTTAGCGAGTAAAGGTATTATGCCGGTGATACTAGGCGGGGATTGTTCTGTTTCCTATCCAATGATGCAAGGATTAAATACAATTGGGACATTTGACGTTATTCATTTTGATGCACATCTTGATTGGACGAAACCTCTTTGCGGACAGAAATATTTCAATGGAGCTCCCATGCGCAACGTTGCCGGTTTGCCCTATGTAGGACGAATTTTGCACCTAGGTCTTAGGGGACAGGGCAGCAGCGGACCCGATGATTTTCAGGATGCTCGTAAGCATGGTGATGGACTCTATACTGTAAAAGCCATTCATGAAATGGGCATTGCTAGAATATTGGATGAGTTTAAATTAAGCAACCGGGTTGTTATCCATTTTGATATTGACGTGATGGATGCTTCCTGTGCTCCTGCTACAGCTTCACCTATGTTCGGCGGTTTTATGTACGACGAAGTAGTGGATATGTTTGAGGCCATTGCCGCAAAAACCACTTTAGCAGCTATGGTTATGACAGAAGTGGCCCCTCCTTATGATGATCAAGGAGGTACAACATCTTATTTGGCAGCAAGGCTGATAGCGGATATGTTAGGCTTTGCCACAAAAGAAAAAGAAAGCAAAAAATAAGGGTAATACTTTTTGCGTATAGCAAGGATAGGCGAATGGTATTAGTTTTATCCTAGGGTCTTTGTTACAATGGAAGCTATGTAAGAAAGGAATTGCTTGATGTTCCCTAAAATTATATTAAAAAAAGAGAGAGGATGAGCAACATGGAAATTAAATCTGATATTCAAATCGCTCAAGAAACAAAAGCTTTAAACATTAGAGAGATTGCCAAAGACTGTGCAATTCCGGAAGAGTATATTGAGCAATACGGTAATTACAAGGCTAAAATTGATTACAACTTCTTAAAGAACCATGAACGGAAAGCCGGCAAACTGATTTTGGTCACTGCTATAACTCCTACTCCTGCCGGGGAAGGCAAAACTACAACTACAGTTGGTTTAGCTGACGGACTTAGCAAGCTAGGTAAAAAAGTAGCGGTAGCACTTAGAGAACCGTCTTTGGGTCCTGTTTTTGGTGTTAAAGGCGGAGCAGCCGGCGGTGGTTATGCCCAAGTTGTTCCCATGGAGGATATAAACCTGCACTTTACCGGTGATTTTCATGCTATCGGTGCTGCCAATAATTTGCTGGCGGCTATGCTGGATAATCATATTCAACAAGGCAATGCCTTACATATAGATACAAGAAAAATAACGTGGAAACGTGCTGTAGATATGAATGACCGTCAACTGCGTAACATTGTGGATGGGTTAGGTGGTAAACCTAACGGTACACCTCGTGAAGATGGGTTTGACATTACCGTAGCTTCTGAGGTTATGGCTATTTTATGTCTTGCTTCCGATGTTTTGGATTTAAAAGCAAGGCTGAGTAAAATTATCGTAGGATATAGCTATGATGACCAACCTGTTACGGCCGGACAATTAAAAGCAGCGGGAGCTATGACTGCTTTGTTAAAAGATGCTTTAAAACCGAATTTAGTCCAAACTCTGGAACATACACCGGCTTTTATTCACGGTGGACCCTTTGCTAATATAGCTCATGGCTGCAATTCTGTTTTGGCTACAAAAATGGCTTTACAAGTAGGTGATTATGCTATTACGGAAGCAGGTTTCGGTGCAGATTTAGGTGCTGAAAAATTCTTGAACATTAAATGCAGAATGGCTGATTTGCATCCATCTGCTGTTGTCGTGGTTGCAACCGTGAGAGCTTTAAAACATCACGGTGGTGTAGCAAAAGCTGATTTAAACAAAGAAAATTTAGAAGCATTAGAAAAAGGTTTACCCAACTTATTACAGCATGTAGAAAATGTGACTAAAGTTTATAAATTGCCCTGCGTAGTTGCCATTAATGCTTTCCCAACCGACACAGCAGCAGAACTGAAAATGGTGGAGGACAAATGCAAAGAATTAGGTGTTAATGTTGCTCTTAGTGAAGTATGGGCTAAAGGTGGGGAAGGCGGTAAAGCTTTGGCTCAAGAAGTAATAAGATTATGCGAACTGCCTAATGAATTCACCTTTACCTATGATGTTAATAGCTCTGTGGAAGAAAAAATAGCGGCCATTTGCCAAAAAGTTTATAGGGCAGAGGGCGTGGAATTTGCTCCTAAAGCTAAAAAACAATTAAAACAAATCAATGAGTTAGGGTATGATAAATTGCCTATCTGCATGGCGAAAACTCAGTATAGTTTTTCTGATAATGCTGCACTATTAGGCGCACCAAGAGGTTTTGTTGTAACGGTTAAAAATTTAAAAATATCTGCCGGAGCAGGGTTTATTGTTGCTTTGACTGGTGATATAATGACTATGCCGGGATTGCCTAAAGTGCCTGCAGCAGAAAAAATAGATGTGGATGCAGAAGGCAAGATCAGCGGTTTGTTCTAAAAAAGCATTTCGTATTAAAAGCAAGCAACGGAAAAAGGAGGGGTGATTCCATGAAAATAAAACATAATACCAGAATGCTAGTCCATCTTAGTATTCTATTAACTATAGAAATAGTCCTATCAAGATTCTTCTCCATTAGTACTCCTATTGTGAAAATAAGTTTTGCCTTTGTCCCTTTAGCTCTTTGCGGCATTCTTTATGGACCTGTTTGGGCAGGAGTGCTAGGTGGTCTGGCAGACTTACTGGGAGCTAATTTATTTCCTGTGGGTATGTATTTTCCGGGGTTTACTCTTTCCGGAGCTTTAAGCGGTATGGTTTATGGCTTGTTTTTGTATAAGAGGCATTGCCCTTTGGGCAATATAGCTGTTTTGGTATTTCTCCAGCGCATTGTTATTGGCTTGGGGTTATCAACTTATTGGCTGACTTTTCTCACAGATGTACCTTTTACGGTGCTATTTACTACAAGAATCTTACAGGCTATAATTTTAATCCCCTTGCAAATAGTTGTACTACGGGCGATAACAGAAAAAATAAGTACCTCTGTTTTATCAATTGAATAAAAAAGAGGCGGCCGGTATTAAATCTAAAAAAGAGGCTGTAATACAATGAGTTTTATCAT
Source organism: Acidaminococcaceae bacterium (assembly GCA_022653215.1). GTDB lineage: Bacteria > Bacillota > Negativicutes > Acidaminococcales > Acidaminococcaceae > JALCSJ01. Next base: position 9,519 of record JALCSJ010000034.1, on the reverse strand, counting down.
TGTGTTACAGCCTTTTTTTATTCAAAATTTTGATCATTTAAAGTTGGTTTGCTTAAAGTGCTTTTGATTATGTTGAGGAATAAGCGTACGCAGGATGTTTGATAAGTATCCTTGTTATAGACCATATTAAGGGGTACCGTGATATTCAATCCCTCTACAGGTTTACTGATGATTTTAATGTGGTCGGAAACTGTGTCAAGAAGAGGCCTGGGAAGAAAGGCTACGGCCATGGCATTGTGAATAAGCTGCATCATACTGGTGGTATCATTGCATTCAAAAAGCACATTGGGTTTGATTTTGCGTCTTTGACACTCATCCAGAAGAATTTCATTGTATTTCCAAGTATCCTTAGGCATTAAAGTGCAAAAAGGCAGCTTTTTAAGTTCTGTATAATTTACACTGCTTTGCCGGGGATTGGGGTCAAAAGATTTGTGCATAAGAAGCTGCAAAGAATCCCGTGCCACTTCAATTTCCGTAAAATTAGTTCTTTTTTGGATAAAACTGCGGAGAAAAATGATATCTATATTGCCCTTTTCCAGCTCTTCCAAAAGAACCGCCGGAGTATCAGTACGCAGGGATAATTCTACTTCAGAATACTTGAGCTTATAATCTTTGATGGTCTTTATGACAAAAGGCATGCAGGACGGAAGTGCCCCGATTCTTATAGTACCACGATAACTTTTGGCTTCTGCCTTTACGCTGGTTACAATGTCATCTAAATTGCTGAAAAGACCTTTGGATTGCTGATAAAGAATAAGTCCCGGTTTAGTTAGTTCCAGACCTTTATTTTTTCGTACGAACAATTGGACACCCAGTCTTTTTTCTAATAACATAATTTGTCGACTGATAGGGGGTTGGGAAATAAATAATTTGCGGGCTGCTATAGAAATATTAAGAGTCTCAGCAACGGTGGTAAAGTAGAGCAGTTGCTTAAAGAGCATTTTCTTCCTCCTTGTTATGCCTTTTTTATATAGGAAAGATATTCATTTGATATTAGCATTATAACAAGACATATAATAGAATGTAAATAGAAAGTTCAGAAAATTACTTATGTAACTAAAGGAGGCAAAAATTAATATGAAAGATTTTAATGTTGATGAAGCAATGACCGTAAAGCTTGATTATGATTTACCTGAATATCCGAAATTCGTTGAAGGTATCAGAAGAGCACCGAGAAGAGAATCCCGCTTGACTGAGGCTGATAAAGAACTGGCTATAAAAAATGCCCTTCGTTATATTCATCCGGATCATCATAAACAAATGGCTGCTGAATTTGCTCAAGAATTGGAAGAGCATGGCAGAATTTACGGCTATCGTTTCAGACCAGCCGGCAAATTATGGGGGAAACCCATTGAAGAATATAAAGGCAAATGCATTGAAGGCAAGGCTATGCAGGTTATGATCGACAACAACCTGGATTTTGATGTAGCTCTTTATCCTTACGAATGTGTTACCTACGGTGAAACAGGTTCTGTTTGTCAGAACTGGATGCAATATCGCTTAATTAAAAAATATTTGGAAAACCTGACTCAAGAACAGACTCTAGTTATGATGAGCGGTCATCCTATGGGATTGTTCCATTCTCATAAAATGTCTCCCAGAGTTATTACTACCAACGCTTTAATGATCGGCATGTTCGACTCCAACGATAACTTCAACAGAGCGGCAGCTATTGGCGTTGCTAACTACGGCCAAATGACTGCCGGTGGCTGGATGTATATCGGACCGCAAGGTATAGTTCATGGCACATTTAACACTTTGTTAAATGCCGGCCGTTTGAAATTAGGTATTCCTAATGATAAAGACCTGACCGGTCGTTTCTTCGTATCTTCCGGTTTAGGCGGTATGAGCGGAGCTCAGGGTAAGGCAGCTGTTATTGCCGGCGCTGTTTCCATTATTGCGGAAGTTGATATTTCCCGTATCCAGACTAGATATGAACAAGGCTGGGTAAGCTGCATTGCCGAATCCTGTGAAGAAGCAGTTAAGATTGCCCAAGAAAAATTGGCAGCTAAAGAAGCATGCGCTATTGCTTATCATGGCAACATCGTTGACTTGCTGGAATACTTAATAGCCAAGAACATCCATGTAGACCTGTTAAGCGACCAGACTTCCTGCCATGTACCATATGATGGAGGCTATTGCCCTCAAGGTCTGACTTTCGAACAAAGAACTGAAATGCTGGCTAAAGATCCTGCCAGTTTCAGAAAATTAGTAGACAAGACTTTACATACTCATTATGACTGCATTTGCAAACTTCATGAAAGAGGAACCTACTTCTTCGATTATGGCAATAGCTTCCTGGAAGCAGTTTATGAAAGCGGCGTAAAGAGCATCTGCAAGAACGGCAGAGATGATTTAGACGGTTTCATTTTCCCGTCCTATGTAGAAGATATTTTAGGACCTTGTCTGTTTGACTATGGTTATGGGCCATTTAGATGGTGCTGCTTATCCAGAAATCCTGAAGATTTGGACAAGACTGATGCTGCAGCTATGGCCTGCATCGATCCTACTAGACGTTATCAGGACAGAGATAACTGGATTTGGGTAAGAGACGCTAAGAAGAACAAGATGGTAGTTGGTACCCAATGTCGTATTCTGTACCAAGATGCTTTGGGCAGATTAACTATCGCTTTGAAATTCAACGATATGGTTCGTAAAGGAGAAATCGGACCTGTTATGCTGGGCAGAGATCATCATGATACCGGCGGTACTGATTCTCCTTTCAGAGAAACATCTAATATCAAAGACGGTTCCAACATTATGGCAGATATGGCTACCCAGTGCTATGCAGGCAACTGTGCACGGGGCATGAGCTTAGTAACTCTCCATAACGGCGGCGGCACCGGTATTGGCAAGGCTATTAACGGTGGCTTTGGTATGGTTCTGGATGGTTCCGATCGCGTAGATACTATTTTGCAAGCTGCTATTCCCTGGGATGTTATGATTGGTGTTTCCAGACGCAGCTGGGCAAGAAATGAACACGCTATGGAAACAGCTATTGAATATAACAAGAAGTTCAGCACTACAGATCATATTACCCTTCCTTATGTTGCAGACGATTCCCTGGTAAAAGAAGCACTTAAAAATGCAGAAAACAAGAAATAATTTAGGAGGCACTATGAAGACACTTATCACCAACATCGGAATGCTGGCCACAGCTACCGGTTCTGCTGCCAAAAAAGGTGCAGAGCAAGGCAATGTCAGCTTAACCACTAACACCTGGCTCATTATGGAAAATGATAAAATCGCCCAAGTGGGAACTGCTAACCAAGCAGTTCCTGCAGGGGCTGATAAAACCATTGATGCCAGGGGACAACTGGTAACAGCCGGTCTGGTAGATTCTCACACTCATTTGGTCTTCGGTGGCTGGCGGGAACATGAACTGACCATGAAACTAAAAAAGGTAACGTATTTAGAAATCTTGGCTCAGGGCGGCGGCATTCTTTCCACCGTAAACAATACTCGCAAAGCTACGAAAGAAGAGTTGAAAGCTAAAACCAAAAAACTTTTAGACAGAATGCTGAGACTGGGGGTTACCACAGTAGAAGCGAAATCCGGCTATGGCTTAACTACAGAAACAGAATTAAAAATGTTGGAAGTAGTTAAAGAACTACAGCAGGAAGAAAAGATTTCTCTGGTTTCTACTTTTATGGGAGCCCATGCTTTACCTACGGACTATAAGGACAAACGTGATGCCTATATTGATTTGGTCATTAACGAAACCCTGCCTCAAGTAGTGGAAAAGCACCTGGCAGAATTCATCGATGTTTTTTGTGAGCAAGGAGTTTTCACTCCCGAAGAATCAAAAAAGATTTTACTGGCAGGGAAAAAAGCCGGTTTAGGAATTAAATGTCACAGCGACGAAATTGTACCCATTGGTGGTACACCTATGGCAGCAGAATTAGGTGCCATTAGCTGCGAACATTTGATTAAAGCTGATGCCAAAGGCATAGCTGCTATGGCCCAAAGCGGTACTATAGCATGTTTGTTGCCTGGTACATCTTTCTACCTGAACTCTACATATGCTCCCGCCAGAGACATGATCAACAAGGGTGTACCTGTAGCCTTTGGCAGTGATTTTAACCCTGGCTCCTGTCCTTCCAATTCTTTGCAGCTGGCCATGCATATAGGCTGCTACAAATATGAAATGACACCGGAAGAATGTTTAACCGCTGTGACCTTAAACGGTGCTGCAGCAATAAACAGAGCCAAAACTCTTGGTACTGTAGAAACCGGTAAACAGGCGGATCTCATTATTTGGGATGCACCTAATCTGGATTATTTGTTCTACAGATACGGAGATAATTTAGTTGACACAGTAATTAAAAATGGCGAAGTTCTCGTAACTAATCCCAGATAAAATTAAAGGAGGCAAACCAATGCCGAAGTTAGTTGAATGTATTCCAAATTTTAGTGAAGGCCGTAACAAAGAAATTCTGGATAAGCTCCAAGCAGTAGCAAAGAGCGTACCTGGCTGCATGCTTTTCGATTTCCAATCAGATGAAAACCACAACAGATGCGTTATTACTCTGGTAGGCAGCCCTGAATCTGTAGAAGAAGTAGCTTTCCAATTAACCAAAACTGCTACCGAATTAATCGATCTGCGCAAACACGAAGGAGCACATCCTCGTATGGGCGCTACCGACGTTATTCCTTTCGTTCCCACTATGGATGTTACCGTAGAGGAGTGTGTGGAAATGAGCAAGAGAGTAGCTAAGAGAATTTGGGATGAATTAAAAGTTCCTAGCTTCTTATATGAAGACAGTGCTACCAGTCCTGACAGAGTCAATTTGGCAAAAATCCGTAAAGGCCAATTCGAAGGCATGCCGGAAAAATTATTACAACCGGAATGGGCTCCTGATTACGGCGAAAGAAAAATTCATCCTACCGCCGGCATTATTGCCATCGGTGCCAGAATGCCATTGGTTGCTTTCAACGTTAACCTGGATACTGCTGATTTGGAAGTGGCTAAAAAGATTGCCAAAATCATCAGAGGCTCCAGCGGCGGATTTAAATATTGCAAAGCTATCGGTGTAAAACTGGAAGATAGAAATATTGCCCAGGTTTCCATGAACATGGTGAACTACGAAGGAACTCCTTTATACAGAACCTTCGAAGCCATCAGAACAGAGTGCAAGCGTTGGGGCGTGCACATTATCGGCAGTGAAGTAGTAGGACTGACTCCTGCTAAAGCTCTGCTGGATGTAGCAGAATATTATTTGCAAATTGAGAACTTTGACGCTCACAAACAAGTCATGGAATACCATTTGATTGGAGAAAAATAAAATATGCAGCTGACAATGATGTCGACCAAACAATTTATTGATGTATTAGCAAGCGACGCACCTGCCCCGGGAGGGGGCAGTGCCGCGGCTTTAGCCGGTGCCCAAGGTTGTGCTTTGGGAGCCATGGTTTGTGCTTTAAGTATCGGCAAAACTAAATATGCAGAATTCGAAACTTTGGACAAAGAAGTCCAGACCAAGCTCTTGGCATTGAAAGACAGTTTCCTTACTGCCATGGATGAAGATACAGAAACCTTTGGAGTAATGACCGACGTTTTCGCCATGCCTAAGAACACGGAAGAAGAAAAAGCGGCCAGAAGAGCAGCCATGCAGGATGCCTTAAAGGTCTGCACCAAGATTCCTTTTGCTATGCTCAGCTACTGTGTAGAAGCCTTGAAAAATATAGAAGCTATCGTAGGCAAAAGCAATCAAAGCGCTGCCAGCGATTTAGGAGTTGCGGCTGTAAGCTTAAGCACTGCCGTACGCGGTGCCTGGCTTAATGTGTTGATTAATATTGGGGGCATTAAAGACAGCGAATTTGTTCAAGACAAAAAAGACCAAGGTGTTGCTTTAGTAGCAGAAGCAGAAAAATTGGCGGAAAATATTTATAAAGATATTGCGGAAGCACTATAAAATATTTTGTTTTTAATTATCAAGAAGAAAAGAGGATGCAGCAAATGGTAATTATTACAGGTAAAGATTTAACTATTGAAAATGTTGTAAACGTAGCAAGACATGATGAAAAGGTAGTATTATCTGAAGAAGCAAAAGCAGCCATTAATAAAGCAAGAGCATATGTTGAGGAAAAACTTGCCAGCGGTGCCGTTATTTATGGGTTGACCACCGGGTTCGGTGAATTCCAAAAAGTGTTTGTTCCTGCTGAAGACGCTAAAACCTTGCAGCATAATCTTATAATTTCCCATTCCTGTGCAATGGGAAATCCCATGCCTATTGAAGTAGCACGTGCTATGGTACTTCTACGTATTAACTCTGTTTCCAAAGGCAACAGTGGTCTTAAATTAGCTACTGTTCAAACCATGATTGATATGCTGAACAAAGGAGTAACCCCTTGCATTCCGGAAAAAGGATCCCTGGGAGCATCAGGAGATTTAGCACTATTAGCACATATGGTTCAGCCCATGATTGGTGTTGGCGAAGCATATTACCAAGGAAAACTCATGAGTGGAAAAGAAGCTATGAATAGTGCCGGAATTCCTATTATCGAACTGGCATCCAAAGAAGGTTTGGCGCTGATTAACGGAACCCAGGCCATGTGTGCTTTTGGCACCTTAGCTCTTTACGATGCAGTACAAATGGCTAAAATGGGCGATGTTTTGGCAGGCATGGTTTGCGAAGCACAAATAGGTATTAGAAAAGCCTTTGACCCTAAGGTTCATATTGTCCGCGGACATCAAGGACAAATAGACAGTGCTGCTAATTTACTGAAACTTACGGCCGGTTCTAAACTAACCTTGGACGAAAATCCTAATCCGGAAATTGTAAAAGTACAAGATGCTTATTCTGTGCGTTGCACACCACAAATTCATGGTGGCGTAAGAGAAGCATTAAAGTATGTTTGGAATCTAATGAGCAGAGAAATTAATGCTTCTACAGATAATCCCCTGGTTTTCCCGGATGAAGACGAAGTTATCTCCGGTGGTAATTTTCACGGTGAACCTGTTGCCATTGCCTTGGATACATTGGGCATGGCAGTAGCAGAATTGGCAGATGTGTCCGAGAGGCGTTTGGAAAGATTGGTTAATCCGGCTTTAAGTTACGGACTTCCTGCTTTCTTGTGCAGAAAAGGGGGCTTAAACAATGGCTTTATGATTGCCCAGTATGCTGCTGCTTCTATGGTTTCCGAAAACAAAATTTATGCTCATCCTGCTTGCGTTGATTCTATTCCTTCTTCCGCTAATCAGGAAGATCATGTATCAATGGGAACTACTTCTGCCAGAACAGCCAGAATGATAGTAGACAATGTTAGAAGTGTACAGGCTATTGAATTATTTGGGGTTTGTCAAGCTCTGTATTTGCGGGGTGAAGACAAGATGAGCCCTGCTGCTAAGAGTGTTTATGACTGTGTAAGAGCAGCCGGAGTACCGGCAGTAGAAGATGATATCTTGATGCATCCGGAACTGGTTAAGTGTGAGGACTTAATTAGGGAAGAAAAACCCGTTAAAGCAGCAGAAAAGATAGTTGGTAAATTAGCTTAAAAAAAACAGAAAATACAGGGAGGTAGAAATGGATATTTTAACAAACCCCGTGCTAGTCTCAGTTGTTGTACTAGTTATTTTGTGCTTGAGGAAAGTTAATGTTTTAATTTCACTACTGCTTTCTGCTCTAGTAGCAGGTATTATGTCAGGAATGCCCCTAACAAAAGCTATGTCAGTATTGGTTAAAGGTATGGGAGGAAACTCTGAAACGGCTCTAAGCTATATTTTGCTGGGAATTTTAGCCTCAGCAATGGCTAACACAGGAATAACTGAAATATTGTCTCATAAGATTGAAAAAATTGTACAGGGCAAAAAATTAATGTTCTTAGTTATTATTGCTTTAGTTGCCTGCTGTTCTCAAAACGTTATTCCCGTTCACATTGCCTTTATTCCCATTTTGATTCCACCTCTTTTGAAAATGATGAATAATATGAAACTGGATAGAAGAGCGGTGGCCTGTTCTTTAGCTTTCGGACTGAAAGCACCCTACATATCTCTACCCTTTGGTTTCGGTTTGATTTTCCATGGCTTAATTGCCAAGCATATGGAATCTAATGGTATTACTGTTGCGACTTCCCAAGTATGGCATGGCACTTGGCCACTTGGCTTATCTATGATTTTAGGTTTGGTTGTGGGTTGGTTTATATTTAGAAAAGACCGTGAATATGAAGACAGACCTATTCCCGGGCAAACTTTGGATTTAAGTAAGGAACTAAATATGGAGGCTAGCCATTGGGTGACATTATTTGCTGCTTTAATGGTGTTAGGTATTAATCTTTATACCGGGTCTTTGCCCCTAGGTGCTTTAGCTGGTATTGTGGTTATGGTTGTAGGCCGCGCTATAAAACTTCAGGACTTTGAAGTAATTGTGGGCAATGGTGTCCGGATTATGGGCTTAATTGCTTTTGTCATGCTGGTAGCAGCAGGTTATTCTGAAGTTATTAAGGCTACCGGTGGTGTAAACCACTTAGTAGAAGCATCTGTAGCAGTGGTTGGTAATTCCAAGTTCGTTGCAGCGGTTATGATGATGATTATTGGTTTGGTTGTTACTATTGGCATTGGTTCATCCTTTAGCACTATACCTGTTATAGCAACACTGTTCGTACCTGTTTGTATGAGAATGGGCTTTTCACCGATGGGTTGCGTAATGCTCATTGCTGCAGCTGCAGCTCTAGGTGACGCGGGATCTCCGGCTTCTGATACAACACTGGGACCAACTTCCGGTTTAAATGCTGATGGTCAGCACGATCACATTTGGGACACTTGCGTTCCCACCGGTATTTTATACAACACCCCCTTGGCATTGTGTGCTATAATATTATCACCGTTTATCTAGACAGTGCTGAAAATACTAAATGACAGCTTCGGCACAAGGAAGCTGTCATTTTTTTACGAGGTGTAACTATATGAAAAAACTTAAAATTTTAGTTGCCAATCCCAGCGGTAATATTACCATTTTTGTTCTTACTCCTTGTGAACAATCGGAATATCAGAATATTGCCAGGAAACTACTGGCTCATAAAGAATTGAAAGGTGAGCAAGTAGGATTTATAAAAAGCATTGGACAAAAAAATGTTTTGGAAATGGCCGGTATGGAATTTTGCGGGAATGCAGGAAGGGCTTTCGCTCTATATTGCGCTAAAGCACAAAACATAATGGAGCCTACGGATATAGTAATTAGAGAAACAGGCACGGACAAAGTTCTTCATGTTAATGTGAATCCTCAAACTAATTACACAAACATAAAAATGCCTGACCCGGTTAGAATAGCATCTTGGACAATTCCTGATTTGCATTTGGACAAGGAGCCAATCTTAGTAGATTTAGGAGGAATTATTCATATCGTTTTAAGAGATGTGGAGCCATCTGAAAAAATTTTTGCAATAGTAAAAAAGGCTATATATGCTAAGAAATACCCGGCAGCTTTGGGAACAATATTCTTTAACACCAAAACATATGCTATGGTTCCAATTGTTTATGCACAAGCTGTTAATACTACATACTGGGAAGGCAGTTGTGGC
>JALCSJ010000033.1 GCA_022653215.1 Acidaminococcaceae bacterium | reverse complement strand
TCCGTGTATCTTGCTGTTGCTGCTGACCCGTAATAGTAAAAATGCCGCCAGAACAACTACCGGAATAGCCACATATAAAGGTGAAACGTTCATAACCATGGCTATGGCAATGGCCCCAAATCCTACATGAGACAAGCCGTCCCCAATCATAGAATAACGTTTGAGAACAAGACTGACCCCCAAAAGCGCCGCACACAAAGAAACCAGAGTACCAACTACCAGAGCTCGCAAAATAAAGTCATAAGAAAACATACTAATAAAGCTTGCAGCCATCTCTGCCACCTCCCGAGAAAAATTTACCCAACGGGGTAGCAAGATAACCGGCTACAGGCCCAAAATACAATTGCTTATTGTGCAAATGCAGAATCTTGTCTGCCTGACTTACCGCTTCTTTTATTTCATGGGTAACCATAATAATACTAATGTCTCTTGTTTTATTCAGTTCCCTGATAAGATGATAAAACTCCATGGTCACAATAGGGTCCAACCCTGTAACCGGCTCATCCAAAACCAGCAGTCTGGGTCCGGCGCACAAAGCTCTGGCCAAAAGTACCCGCTGTTGCTGTCCTCCTGATAAATCCCTGTAACAGGCATTTTTCAATTTAGTTATATGCAAAATCTGTAAAGCTTCTTTAGCTCTTTCTGCTTCCTGTTTACCATAAAACCATTTGTTTCTTAAAGTATTTAAACAACCGGAAAGAACCACTTCCCAGACACTGGCAGGGAAATCCTTTTGCACGCTGTTTTGCTGGGGCAAATAACCTATCGAGTTAAGTGTAAGTCCGTCCCCAAAAAAGAGTTTCCCGCTGGAAGGTTTTTTTAACTGCAAGATACCCTTAATCAAGGTGCTTTTGCCGGAGCCATTTTCTCCTACTACACAAATATAATCTCCCTTAGCCACGGAAAAATTCAAGCCGGTAATAACAGGGCGCCCTTCGTATGCAAAAGTAACATCCTGACAAGTAATCAAGCTCATTAATTTAAAGCCTCCTTGAGAGCAGCCAGATTTTTATTCATCAAATCCAAATAAGTAACTCCTTTGTCAAAATCCCCTTTGGGTACATTATGACAAGTGTTGAACTGTAGCATTTTAGCTCCTGTTGCCTCGCAAATTGCCTTAGCAATTTTTTCGTTGGACAATTCAATATGAAATACTACGGGAATCTTTGCTGTTTTAACTTTATTGATTAAAAAAGCAATTGTTGAAGCACTTGCTTCCGTGTTATGAGCACAGCCGGGAAAAGCGGCAAAGTAATCAAGACCATAGGCATCCACAAAATATCTTAAAGGGAATCTATCTCCGAACACCACTACTTTACGTTTGCTCCCTGCTACAACAGCCTTAAACTTTTTGTCCAGTTCCGTTAACTTTCCCATAAAGCTCTCGCAGTTCTTGGCATAGGCGGCCTTATTAGCTCCGTCCTTAGCCGAGAAAGCGTCTCTCAGAGCTGCGGCAATAAGTTTAGCGTTAGCCGGGCTGGTCCAAACATGCTCATCATATTCTTTTTCTTCTTTATGCCCCGGTTCTTCATGGATAGTCATACCTTTTTTCACTTCTTCTTCCACAGGCTTTACAATGTCAATCATTTTAATTTTTTGCATTTTTTTATTGTCCAAAGAAGCAAGTATTTTTTCCACCCAGGCATCTGATTCCCCGCCTACATAAACCAAAATATCGCATTTTTGCAAACCGGCAATGTCTTTAGGCGTTGGTTCATACGCATGAATATCAGACCCGGGAGGAACCAGCATAGTAACCTGAATTTTGTTGCCTCCTACACTTCTGGCAAAATCATAAGCAGCAAACATTGTTGTTACTACATGAAGCTTTTTCCCCTGAGCATTTTTGTCCTGTGGTTTAGTCTCCTGATTCTGACTGCCACAGCCTGTCACTAATAAAACCGTCAATAAAATAAATGTTACTATTTTTTTCATAACCCAAACTACACTCCTTAATCGTCCTTGTGTTTCCTCTTCCAGTCTTTTATCTGCTTTAGTCTTTCTTTATATCTTATTTCTAATCCCTGTTCTGTAGGCTTATAATATTCCCTGCCTTCCAGAGAATCCGGCAGGCACTGCATATTAGTCAGCTTATCTTTGGCATCATGAGCATACTGATAACCTTTTCCGTAAGAAAGGTTCTGCATTAATTTAGTCGGCGCATTGCGAATCACTAGGGGCACCGGATCTGCCAATTGTTCCACAGCATCTTGACGGGCAGATAAATAGGCCACCTCCATGGCGTTGGATTTAGGTGCCATGGACATATAAACTACCGCTTCGGTCAAATGCACATTGCATTCCGGCATGCCGATAAAATGACAGGCCTGATACGCTGCCACTGCTACTTCCAAAGCCCTGGGATCCGCTAATCCCACATCTTCTGCAGCAAACCGCACCACACGGCGTGCTACATAAAGTGGATCTTCACCTGCTTCCAGCATTCTGGCCAACCAGTAAACCGCCGCATCCGGATCGGAATTGCGCATAGATTTGTGGAGGGCAGAAATAATATTATAATGTTCTTCACCATTTTTATCATAGAGCAGTGACTTTTTCGAAGTACACTGTTCTATAGTCTCTTTAGTAACAACTGTAGTATCATTCTGCACATCCCCATTCAGCACTACCATTTCCAGAGTTGACAGTGCCATTCTGGCATCGCCGTTGGCAAAATTAGCAATCAAGAGCAAAAGGTCATCGTTGATTTTAATTTTCTCTTTACCAAAACCACGGTCATCCCGTAAAGCTCGTTGCAGCAAAGTCAGGATTTCTTCAGGTTTGAGAGCCTGAAGGACAAATACCTTGCATCTGGACAGCAGAGCTCCGTTAATTTCAAACGAAGGATTTTCTGTTGTAGCTCCGATGAGAATAATACTGCCTTTTTCCACAAAAGGTAAAAAAGCATCCTGCTGAGCTTTATTAAAGCGATGAATTTCATCTACGAAAACAATTGTTTTAGAACCGTAGCGTCTGTTTTCCTCAGCTCTTTGCATAACACCGCGGATTTCTTTTATCCCGCTGTTAACAGCAGAAAAATCAATAAATGCTGCCTTAGTCTGATTGGCAATAATTCTGGCCAAAGTGGTTTTCCCTACACCCGGAGGCCCCCAGAAAATCATTGAAGAAATCTTGTCGTTTTCAATTAAACGACGAAGTACTCTGTTTGGTCCAAGCAGCTGGGTCTGCCCTACAAATTCCTGTAAATTCTGAGGACGTAAACGAGCCGCCAAAGGTCTGTTTTCGTCTGTATCAAAAAGAGTATTCTCTTCCATGTTTTTCTTCCTTTCCTCTCAGTATTTAACCACTTTATTATTATAACATAGCGCGCTAGCCCCCTAGGGGGATAGCGCGCTATGGTTTTAAGCTTTTTTATTTTTCTCTGCTTTTTTCTTCTCTGGTAATGCCAGTTTAAATTCTGCTATTTTTTCTTCTTTTATTTCCTTATCCTTTTCTTCTTCTGTCTTCTCGGTATAAATTTCGTACAAAAGCCGAGGCCGTCCACCGGTATTATAGTCCACTGTTGTTTTCAATTCTTTTGCTCGTACCATATAGCTTAAATACCTCTGAACCGTAACAGCAGAAAAAGACGTATGATCTGTAATATCTTTACAGGTAAAATTAGGTGCATTAATCTTTTGAATAGTTTCTTTGATGTTTTCCATAGTCTTTTTTTGTAGGCCTTTTTCTAAAGCCATGGCAACACCATTGGCCGGCATGCCCATTACATCAATAACTTCTTGAGGAACATTTCTTTTATCATGAAGAAGTATCTGTTTGTGTAGATATTTGTTGATAGCTTGATTAAACCTGTTAAAATCAAAGGGCTTTACTAAATAATCTACCACGCCCAAGCGCAGTGCAGTATTGATTTCTTCCCCGCTGTCTGCTGCTGTTACCATAATTACATCAGTAGAAATTTCTTTCGCCCTGATTTGTTTTAACAGTTCCAGTCCGCTGATTAAGGGCATGTAAACATCCAAAATGACTAAGTCAACTTTATTGTATTCCAAAAATTCCAAGGCGGCTTTGCCGTCACTGAAAACACCACTAATATGCAGATTCTTAGACGTTTTTTCAATATATTGTTTATCAAGAGCTGCTACCATGGGATCATCTTCTACTATTATTATATTTGTCATTTTATATGCTCCTTTTTCTTGTTTTTATTATCTATAGAAATAGTAAATATTGTACCATTTCCTTCTTCTGTAGTAACCTGAATTTCTCCCTGGTAAGAATCCACAATGTCTTTAACCAGATACAATCCTGTGCCTCTGTTTTTACCTTTAGTGGAAAAGCCATTATCATAAATATGTTTTACCACTTCCGGAGACATACCGCTTCCTGTATCGCTTACTGACAAGAAGAAACATTTCGTATTGCCAAAAATCGTTACAGTGATTTCCTTTACAGCCGGATTAGTCATGTTTAAATTTTCAATGGCATTTTCCAGAATATTGCCTGCAATAGTCACAATAGTAGGTGCAGGAAGAAAAATAGCTGTGTCATCAATACAACTGTTCTCGTCAATATTCAATACAATATCCAATTCACTGGCCCGATATAATTTTCCTATAAACAAAGCACAAACCATAGGTATCTTTAATGCTTTAATAATAAATCCTACTTTTGTCTTCTGCATAGAGTTAACATGCATAATATAATCTATGGCCTGCTGTTTGGTGCCGCATTCTATTAAACCCATTATCACGTGGAGTTTATTAGTGAACTCATGAGTATAAGTTCTAAGTGCTTCTACCATATGATTTACACCGGTGAGTTTTTCGCTGAGTTTTGTTACCTCCGTATGATTGCGGCAAATTGCCACCGCTCCCATAACCTCGTCGTTTTCCAGAATGGGCATTCTGGTTGCCAGTAAATCAATTTTATTTAATTTTAGGTTAACATCATGTTCAGCTGTTTTCGTTAGGAGAAGCCTAGGTAATTTCGATTCCGGAAAAACAGAAAGAATCGGTTTGCCAATAGGTTTCTTGTCTGTAATGGAAAACATTTGGACAGCTGCCATGTTCACCAGAATGACCCTGGCATCTTTACCAATAGCAATAATACCCTCATCCATAACATCCAGTACTTCTTGGTGCTGAATAATCAAATGAGAAATTTCTTCCGGTTGGTGACCCATCAATACCCGGCAAAGAATATTATACATATGTCTGCTGGTTATCCCAATAATCATCATGGCAACCAGACCAATCACAACAAAGGACAAAAACAGACGATCTCTTATGCTATCTATATTTTCCTTGGAAATAGCCGTTACAAGGAAACCGATAAAGTTGCCATTTTTATCCTCAATAGCATGATAATAGCGGTGCTGTTCACCTAGTGAATCTGATGTATTGGAATAATAAGACTGGTGGGTAAGCACCATAGGGCCGTCGTCTCCGCCGGCAATATGCTTTCCTACATAACTTCTGTCGCTATGATAAAGACATATGCCATTTTTATCGCAAATAGCCAAAATGTTCAAGTTGTTGATTTTGCTTATGCAATCATCGCAAAAATCATCTACCTGTTTATTAGATTTTCCTTCTGAAATCATTTCCCTGATTTTAGTATTTTGCACCAATACTGTAGCGATATTTTTCATATCATCATCTACAGCTTCTACCAGTCTGCCAAAAAATATACGGTAAGTCGTAACCAGCAGCAATATAACTGTCAAAAAAATGACAAATGAGTAATATAAATGTGCTCTGTTCCGCACTGATAACTTAGTAAAGAAACGAGAAAAAGAGTCCATATTTGCAAATGTCCTTTGTCAAACAATCTCTGCAACCCATTGAATAATTATAACATACTTATCTGCAAATTGTAATAAATATAGACTACTTGGTATCTGTTACAAAGAAAAACCGTGCAAACAAGTATTATACTCGTCTGCACGGTTTTGTGCATATTACTTTTCTTCCTTGGGCTCCCAAATTACAATCTCTAATTGGGAATCCATATTCATCATTTCCTGAGCTAGCTTGTCAGGATAGGGATTAGCATAGACGATACGCTTAATTCCGGCATTAATTAAAATTTTAGCACAGACAACACAAGGCTGGTGAGTACAGTAAATAGTGGCTCCATTTGTAGAAACACAATGCACCGCTGCTTGAATTATAGCGTTTTGTTCTGCATGAATGCCTCTGCACAGTTCATGCTTAGTACCACTGGGTACATGAAGCTGCTCACGGAGACATCCTACTGTTTCACAGTGAGGAAAACCTTTCGGGGTTCCATTATATCCTGTAGCCAGAATCTGCCTGTCTTTCACCAGAACAGCACCTACACTCCGCCTTAAGCAGGTGGACCGTTTGGAAACCACTTGAGCGATTTCCATAAAATAACTGTCCCAATCAGGTCTGTCCATTATTTAACCACCGTTCCGAACACTCTGTCTCCGGCATCTCCTAAACCGGGCAGAATATAACCATGTTCATTTAATTTATCATCCAGGGCAGCTGCAAAAATTTTCACCTCAGGATGTGCTTTATTAATAACTTCAACTCCCTCCGGAGCTGCTACCAGGCACATAAAACGGATATTATTATAGCCTTTTTCTTTCAGCATCGTAATTGCCGCTGCTCCGCTGCCACCTGTGGCCAGCATAGGATCTATAACAATTACCTGAGCGTTTTTATCGTTAGGCATTTTACAGTAATATTCGATAGGCTTTAAAGTTTCCTCATCTCTGCACAAGCCAATATGTCCTGCATTAGCTTCCGGAATTAAATCCAAAACAGCATCCAGGAAACCTAAACCGGCCCGCAGAATAGGTACTACAGTAATACTGGAAATATCCAAAGCATAACCGGTAGTCTTTTGTAAAGGAGTTTCCACGGGAACTTCCTTCACCGGAAAATCTTTAGTCACTTCAAAAAGCAAAAGCTGGGCAATTTGGTCTAAGAGAGCACGGAACTCCGACGGTTTTGTGTTTTTGTCTCTCAATCTAGTCATTTTCTCTTTAATAAGAGGATGATTTACTACAGTAATTTGCATGTTTTTCGCCTCTGGTTATAGATTTGGGTACAACGGATGAGCCTTGCATAAAGCAGCTACTCTGGCTGCTGCTTCTTTTTGTTTAGCCGGCTCTTCAGGATTGTGCAGTGACAATCCGATGATTTTAGCCACTTCTTCAAAATCTGCTTCTTTAAACCCTCTGGTAGTAGCAGCAGGAGTTCCCATTCTGATGCCGCTGGTCACAAAAGGACTTTCCGGGT
The DNA here is from genome assembly GCA_022653215.1 of Acidaminococcaceae bacterium. Lineage (GTDB taxonomy): Bacteria > Bacillota > Negativicutes > Acidaminococcales > Acidaminococcaceae > JALCSJ01. The sequence continues at coordinate 8,246 of JALCSJ010000033.1, read as the reverse complement.
CAAAAGGAATGGTATTCTTGTTGCAGGTAATGCCAATTTCATCCAGCAAATGTTCTGCAACCTTGCCGGTTAAATGCTGTCTTCTAACATCTACCAAAACCAAATGGTTATCAGTGCCTCCAGATACCAGACGGAAACCTTCTGCTAACAATTGTTTAGCAAAAGCATGACAGTTATCAAGAATAGCTTGCTGGTAAACCTTAAATTCGGGTTTTAGTGCTTCCCCAAAAGCTACTGCCTTGCCGGCAATAACGTGCATTAAAGGTCCCCCTTGGGTTCCCGGGAAAACAGCCTTATCAATTGCTTTAGCATATTTTTCTTTGCACAAAATCATGCCCCCACGAGTACCACGCAAAGTTTTATGGGTAGTCGTCGTTACTACATCAGCATAAGGAACCGGGCTGGGATGTAGTCCTACAGCCACCAATCCTGCAATATGAGCCATATCAACCATCAGCAGTGCTCCTACTTCATGAGCAATTTCTGCAATACGTTTGAAATCAATAATACGAGGATAAGCGCTGGCACCGGCCACGATTAGTTTGGGATGGCATTCTTTGGCTATTTTTTCCATTTCATCGTAGTCAATTAGTTCAGTTTCCTTATTAACTCCGTAAGGAACAAAATGGAAGAAACTGCCGGAAATATTAACCGGGCTGCCATGGGTTAAATGTCCCCCTTGAGAAAGGTTCATACCCATTACAGTATCCCCGGGCTTTAAGAAAGCAAAATATACAGCCAGGTTAGCATTGGCTCCGCAGTGAGGCTGCACATTGGCATGTTCAGCGCCAAATAATTTGCAGGCTCTGTCCCTAGCAAGGTTTTCAACCTTATCCACGTATTCACAGCCGCCATAATATCTGTGAGCAGGATATCCTTCTGCGTATTTATTGGTCAGGACTGTACCAACAGCCTCTAACACAGCAGGAGAAACAAAGTTTTCTGAGGCAATAAGCTCGATTTTGTCTCTTTGCCTTCCTAGTTCTTCCTGAATTGCACTATAAACTTCAGGATCAGAAACGCTTAATTTTTCCATGTACATCGGCAATTCCTCCCTTATATTTTGAATTATATTTATGTTCTTATTTATATACGGCTCTTTCCCCACCGATTAGAGGGGGTCTGGTTCTGGCTGCAGTAATTACCGCGCCTCCCAGTTTTTTTCTGGAAAGTCTCACAGGTACTGCCACTCTCTTAAGATGCATGCCTATAAGAGTTTGACCAATATCAATACCCAAATGAGCAGTTACTTCTTCTACCATAACCGGATTGCTAAAACCCGCATAAGCAGCGGTGCCCAAAGAACCCCCTGCATGCTGAATAGGTTTAACCGTAACTTCTTCCCAGTTATATTTATCTTCGGCTTTCCTATCCACTACCAAAGCCCTGTTTAAATGTTCACAGCATTGGATAGCCAAAAACAACTTGTGCTTTTTGGCAACTTTGTTTAATACGTTGAAAAATGTTTCCCCAATCTTTAAAGATCCGGCGGTACCGATTTTCTTGCCTGCCACTTCACTGGTGGAACAACCTATTACTAAGACCTGACCGGCTTTAGGACTGGCAACGCTGATTAGTTCTTCCACAATTTCCTGAAGCTCTTGTCCTAAAACATCAATTTTCATAATATCACCTTATTTTTCTTTCTCTATGTTCATTATTTTTTCCACTCTGGCCCTGTGGTAACTGCCCAAAAATTCATTATTTAAATATGTGTCCAGAATTTGCTCGGCCAAGCCAAATCCTATGACTCTTTCACCTAAGCATAAAATGTTGGCATCATTGTGCTCTCTGGCTTTTTGGGCACTGTAGCAATCACCGCATACAGCAGCTCTAATACCTTTAACTTTATTGGCAGCAATGGACATGCCGATACCTGTACCACAAACCAGAATACCCCGGTCTACTTTTCCCCCGGCTACCATTTTACCGACTTTTTCTGCATAATCCGGATAATCTACCCGCTCTGTGCTGTTAGTTCCACAATCAACGACTTCTATCTTCTTATCTTGAAGATATTTTTTCAGTCGTTCTTTTAAATTATAACCACCATGATCACAACCAATTGCTAATTTCATTTTACTAGCTCCTAACTATGCATAATATTATTTCCTACAAACTATTTTAACATATTTTCAGGTAAAAAATCTGGTGTTTTACCACTTTGCTTGATTAATTTTCCTTTTTCTGCCCAAAGTATATTATGACCGGCAGATTTACGCATTCTGTTCATAATGGCAAGGCCCAAATCAGCCTCCGTGGTACCTTCTCCCACAATCAAATCAACTTTTTCGCTATCAAAGCGCCGCAGATAGATATAAAGCTTCTCAGCAAGTTCTGCCTTGGTGGAGCCCCAGTTATGACTCACAATATTGGCATTGTCAGGGAGCAGGTCAATGGTTTTCTTATCAGCCAGGACTCCTATGCGCAGTCCCTTACCCACAGCCAATTCCACAAACTTTTTGATTTGTTCCGGTGCTTCCGGGCCTTCGACTAAATACATCTCTGCCTGAGGAGCATAGTGTCTGTATTTCATACCGGGGGCCTTGGGAATCTGATCTTTCTTAATTAGCCCCGGGTCAATTTCCACAGCACCCAAAGCTTCTTCCAGCATTTCCAGGGTAATGCCTCCCGGACGCAAAATAGTAGGAACAGGCACTGTAGTATCCACAATAGTTGATTCTACACCTATATCGCAGGCTCCTCCGTCAATAACACCGGCAATAATTCCTTCCATATCCGCTAGAACATCTCCTGCCGTAGTCGGGCTGGGTTTCCCTGATTTGTTGGCAGATGGTGCCGCAATGGGACAAGCGCTAAGTGCAATCAGCCTATTGGCAACTGGATTGCTGGGAAATCTGATAGCTACTGTATCCAATCCGGCTGTAACAACTTGGGGAATAAGGTCCGATTTATGGACAATCATAGTTAAAGGTCCGGGCCAGAATACTTCCATCATACGTTTGGCACTGGCCGACAAATTGCTGGATAGGGGAATAATTTCCTCTAATTTGGCAATGTGTAAAATCAGCGGATTATCTGCAGGTCTGCCTTTAGCAGCAAAAATTTTTCTGCAGGCTTCGCTATTCAGTCCGTTAGCACCTAAACCATATACAGTTTCAGTGGGAAATGCCACTAATTCGCCTTTTTTAATCAGTTCAGCTGCTTCTTGCAGTTGCTTATCTAAATCCTTTTTTCTGTCTAAGAGCCATAATTTCGTTTGCATAATCAGTTTCCTCTTTAGTGGCAAAAACCATTCTGTCAATGTTGGCATAATCTTTGCCGATTGTAGTAATGCTCAATCCTGCTTCCTGACACAACCTGGCTACCTGTTCTCCCTGGCCTATACCTATTTCAAAAGCAGCCATGCCTGTAGGCAGGAGAAAATCTTCAATATGTTGCAATATCCTTTTATAGTAATCCAACCCGTCTATGCCCCCGTCTAAAGCCTCGTGAGGTTCATTCTGCACGTCCTGAGCCAGTCCTTGCATATCCCCGGTGGGAATATAAGGAGGATTGGACACAATTAAATTGAACTTATCGTCGGGAAGCAGGTTTTTATATAAATCAGAAACCAGAACAGCAGTCCTATCTTCCAGCTGCAGGTTCTTGGCATTTTCTATGGTTACTGCCACGGCACCGGGATTAATGTCAATACCCAATCCCCTGGCCTCCGGCAGTTCTTTTAAAAGACTCAAGAGAATAGCTCCGCTGCCGCAGCCCATGTCCAGGATTTCCCTGGGTCCCTTGGTTTCATTCATTTTAATCAGTTCTTCCACCAAAAGCTCCGTTTCAGGTCTGGGTACCAGAGTATCTTTTGTAACTTTAAAGTCACTATCCATAAATTCTTTGTGTCCCACAATATAAGCCAATGGTTCCATTTTTCCCCGGCGCAGTACAAACTCTCTGTACTTAGCCAGTTCATCCTCTTCCAAAGGCTGGTCAAAATTAGTATATAATTTTATTCTCTCGCATTTTAAGACAGCACAAAGCAGTACTTCAGCATCAAGGCGAGGATTTTCCACGCCTTTATTTTTAAAGTACTGCTTCGTCCAATCTAATATTTTAAGTATTGTCCAAATGGGCTTTTCCTGTACCATTATTTCACCTGCTGTAAACTTTCGCTTTGTTTTGCTGTTATTAAGGCATTCAGCAACTCATCTAAGTCTCCATTAATGATACTATCTAATTTGTGTAAGGTCAAACCAATTCTATGATCTGTTACTCTACCCTGAGGATAGTTATAGGTACGAATCCTTTCACTGCGATCTCCTGTGCCAATCTGACTTTTCCTGTCAGAAGCGGTGGCAGCTCTTTGCTTTTCCAAGGCGGCATCATAGATTCTGGCCCGTAAAACCGACATGCATTTTTCCCTGTTTTTAATCTGGGATTTTTCGTCCTGACACTGAGCCACTATACCCGTAGGAATATGAGTCATCCGGACTGCAGATTCGGTCTTGTTAACATACTGACCACCGGCACCCCCGGCTCTAAAAGTATCGATACGAATATCGGCAGGATTAATGTCTATATCTACATCCTTCACTTCCGGCAAAACAGCTACCGTAACAGTAGAGGTATGAACACGTCCCTGAGCTTCTGTAGCCGGAACACGCTGAACACGATGAACACCGCTTTCGAATTTCATCCGTCCGTAGACACCAAGGCCGCTGACCATGAATACTACTTCTTTAAATCCCCCTAAGCCGGTAGGACTGGAGTCCATAATTTCCAGGCGCCACCCCTGCTTTTCAGCATAGCGGCTATACATGCGGAACAAATCTCCCACAAAAAGTGCGGCTTCGTCGCCCCCTGCTCCTGCTCTGATTTCCATAATAATATTTTTATCGTCATTAGGATCCTTGGGCAACAGAAGTATAGTAAGCTGCTTTTCATAAACTTCCACCTGGGGCTTAAGGGTTTTTAACTCTTCCTTGGCCATTTCTGCCAGTTCCGGTTCCCCTCCGTCTTTCATCAGTTCTTCGTCGTCTTTAATGGTTTTTCTGAGTTTTTTGTACTCCCGGAAAACGGTGACCACTTCTGTCAGTTTAGCGTGAGCTTTAGTACATTTCTGCCACTCAGGCTGATTGGCAATCACATCCGGGTCGCTGATTTTGGCTTCCAAGTCTAAATATTTATCTTCTAAGGCTTGTAATTTATCTAACATGTTATATCCTCTTATTTAAAATTTCTTAACTGACTTTTTCTGCTTTTTCTTGTTCAAGTTCTTCTGCAGGCAAAACTGCTTTCAAAGAAGCAATAGCTACTTCTATCTGACTGTCATCAGGTTGTCTGGTAGTTAGTTTCTGTAGGCAAAGTCCCGGCCAAATAGCCTTTTGGACCCATTTTTTGTCCATGTGCGTTCCTGCGTAATGAATTATTTCATAACTTATTCCGGCAATAACCGGCATAAGCAGTACTCTGGATAAAATTCGCAGGGGCAAGGAAGGCCAGCCTAAAAAAGCAAAGATAAAGGTACTGATGAGCATGACAATCATAAGGAAATTAGTGCCGCAGCGAGGATGCAAGGTGGAAAAAGGTCTCACGTTTGCTACCTCTAATGGCAAATCATGTTCATAAGTGAAAATCGTTTTATGTTCAGCCCCATGATACTGAAAAACCCGCTGAATATCATGCATTTGGGAAATACCCCAAATATAACCCAGAAAAATAGCCAGTCGCAATAAACCTTCTGCCAAATTCAGTACAATAGCATTAGTTGTAAAATTATGCAGGAAACGCATGGTCCAAGTAGGAATAACAATAAATAAACCTACTGCCAGCAGCACTGACGTGAAAATTGTCAGAGCCATTTCCTTGCTGTCCAAAGTTTCGTCTTCGTCCCCTGAAACCTGAGCAGAATACGACAAGGCCTTCATGCCATAGTACAATGACTCGCATAAAGACACAACCCCTCTGATTAAAGGCTTTTTGAGAATCGGATACCGGTCACCTAAAGTCCCCACTCCGTCTAAATCCACAGTAATGGTGCCATCTGCTTTGCGGACAGCTACTGCGATTTTACCCGGTCCCCGCATCATAACTCCCTCAATGACGGCCTGGCCGCCTACGCTTAATTTCTTAGTCATGATTTTTTCTCCACATATTAAGACAGCAGAGCCTGAGCTCTGCTGTTAATGTCTTCTTATTTGGCGTCTTTGTTATAACGTTTATTGAATTTTTCAATACGGCCGCGTGCAGACATATCACGTTGTTTACCGGTGAAAAATGGATGGCATTTAGAGCAAACATCTACTCTCAGTTCCTTTTTAACGCTGCCGGTCATGAATGTATTACCACAAGCACAAGTAACCTTGCATTCGCCATACTTAGGATGAATTCCGTCTTTCATTATTAACACCTCTCTCTTTTCTTTACACTAATATATCCTGACATTAATGCCTAATGATTATAACACATCCCCACTTTGTAGGCAAGGACATATTTTGTTGCAATAGTTTTGTGCTTCGCTGCGGTCGCACTAAAAAGTCGGCCACTCTCCCGGATGGCATTCCGCCACGTCCTGGTCGAGCATGTCCGACCTGTTTTAGTGCTCCCTTGCATAGCCACATTCACGGCAGCATTCTTCTGAGTCCCGTATACCCTGTCTGTTTTAATGTTCCTTTGCTTAAGCGGCTGTTATAGTGTCTAAATAGGCTAGTGGATAATATTGGCAGGAGCATTGAGCGGGAAAGCGACTGACAAATTATCCGCCAGCCTATTTACGTAGTGTAATACTATCTATCTTTTTACCATCCGGCAGATAGCAGTTAAATGTCATGCTGCCCGGTGTTAACTTCATAGTCATATAGTTGTCCGTTTCCGGCTGAGGTGCCACATAGGCATCGAGTTTATGAAGTTTCCATAGTCTGTCATAGCGTACATCTCCTGCCAAACCGCACAGAAGATATAACGTACCCTGAGGATTTGGTTTAAACTCTTTTAGACGTACCCGGCGCCGATAGGTATGTAAATGACCGCTTAGAACTACATCTATGCCCAGTTCGTCCATAAGTGGCATATACGCCTTTCCTTCGTCGGAAAACCCTTCCGGCCGTGGAGTATTACGGGTTAAAAATCCATACTGAAGAAAATCCTTGTGGACCATAACAACTTTCCACTTTTTCTTAGTAGCCGCCGCATCCTTACGCAGCCACTCAATCTGGTCTTTTTGCATATCCGGCTGAAAAGCTTTCATTTCCTTGTCTATATCGTTTAAAACCATAAAATGCACATCACCGTAATCAAAAGAATAAAACTGATTTTGATATTTGGCAGGTTCTACTTTAGGCAGGACGAAAAAATGCAGGTAAGCTTCCGGCATTCTCACCTTCCACTTTAAAGTATAAGTCTCATGATTACCGAGAACCGGTGCAACAGGAAAATTCTCAGCCAAAGGACTGATGTCGCTAAACCAGTCATGCCATTGCTGAACATCCTCGCCGTTGTCGACCAAATCACCCAGCATAAGGACTAATTCTGCCTTGGGATGCTTATCGGCAGCTGTCCGGACTAAGCTTTTCCAGCCACTGTAGCTGGCTGATTGAGAATCAGTAAAAATCAAAGCTTCAAAAGTACTTCCCAAAGGAGTTTGCATTTTATGCCACAACCCACGGTTAGCTTCGTAACCAATCCGATAATCGTAAGTTTTACCGGGTCTAAGGTTTTCTATTTCAGCTGTATAAACATAGCTGGTATTGCCTGCCTCTGTAAATATCTGGGAAAGGGCGGGAGTTTTTATCATTGTGTCCTTACCCTCTTCCCGGTACTCTACCAATGGTTTAGGATAGTCGGAAGAAGCCTGCCACATAATAGTTCTGCTTACTGAACTGTCAGCAGTAACCACCTGATGCAGATTATAAACTTCCAGCTTCCCATCGCTCCCTCTGGTTTTCATTTTATGATAACCAAAAATAAATAGGGCTGAAAAAATTACTATGAAAATAAATGCTGCTAATTTCTTATGTTGTCCCCGCATAAAATTCCCCTCTGGTTAAAGAGCCTATTTCTTTAATAATTTATCTAAATAATTTCTAAAAGTTTCCTGGAGTTCAGGACGTCTAAGTGCAAACTCCACTGTGGCTTCCAAGAACCCTTCTTTGTCACCCACATCATATCTGCGTCCTACAAAATTATAGGCATACATGGTTTCCTGTTTGGCCAAAACTTTCAAAGCATCAGTCAGCTGAATCTCTCCGCCTTTGCCCGGTGCTGTTTTTTCCAAAATGCCAAAAATAGCCGGATTA
>JALCSJ010000032.1 GCA_022653215.1 Acidaminococcaceae bacterium | reverse complement strand
CAACTACAGCGAAAATAAAGGCAGAGAACAGAATAAATGCAATAATTAAATATCTGTAATACTTATCCAAAGTTGGGCTAAAAGTACGGATAAAAGACACGGAAGTATAGGCGCAGCCTACTACTGAGGTAATAGCTGCAGACCACATTACTATGCCGAAAATCTTATAGCCTATATCACCTACTGCCAGTTGGAACACAGAAGCAGGCGGATTAGACGGATCTAAAGTTAGACCTCTGGAAATAACACCTAAAGCCGCTAGGAAAAGCACTACACGCATAATACTGGTAATACCAATACCCATCAAAGAGCTGCGATTAACCTGATCCAGGTTTTCTTCGCCGCAAATGCCTGCATCCAGTAGTCTGTGACCGCCGGCAAAAGTAATATAACCTCCTACGCTGCCTCCTACCAGGGTAATAATAGACATAATGTCTATGGTGTCAGGAGAAAAAGTTTTTTGTACTGCTAACCCTACCGGAGGATTAGAAGTAATTGCCACATAAATGGTCAAAAGCACCATAATGCCGCCTACTATCTGAGCAAACTTATCCATTAAGCCGCCGGCTTCTTTGTTTAAAAAGATGAACATAGCAATTACTGTGCTGATTAAAGCTCCCGTAACAGGAGAAATCCCAAAGAGCACATTTAAACCTAACCCGCAGCCCCCTAAATTACCGATATTAAAAGCCAATCCACCTGCCACAACTAAGGCAGAAACAAAATATCCCAGTCCGGGCAAAACTTTGTTGGCAATGTCCTGACCATGAAGTTTACTGACGGCAATAATACGCCATACATTTAACTGAGTAACAATGTGTATAATAATCGTACATAAAATTACAAACCCGAAATTAGCGCCTAATTGACTGGTAAATACCGTTGTCTGAGTTAAAAACCCCGGTCCTATTGCTGATGTTGCCATTAAAAATGCTGCCCCTAAAAGAATGCTGAGTTTTGATTCCTTCATCATTTTTCCTCCATTCGAGTTTTATTTAAGAAAAGTTGCCGCCGGGGCAATTTCAATACCATTTTCTTGCAAAGCTTCCCTAATTTTCTGGGTAAATAATAATGCTTTTTGTCCGTCACCATGAACACATAAAGTATCGGCTTTTACCTCAATGATTTTCCCGCTCAAAGTAGTTACTTTATGGTCTTTAACCATGGACAGAACTTGTTTTATAGAAGCAGTTTCGTCGGTAATCATAGCTCCCGGCTGAGTTCTGGGAGTTAGAGACCCGTCTTCTTGATAGCTGCGGTCTGCAAACACTTCCGAAGCACAACGGAGGCCGATTTTCTCTGCTGCTTTAACACTTTCGCTGCCGGCCAAAGCAAACAGAATTAAGTTCTTGTCTACATCGTAAATAGCCTGAGCAATAGCTTCTGCTAATTTAGCATCCTTAGCGGCCATATTATACAAAGCACCATGAGGTTTAACATGTTGAAGTCTGCTGCCGCAAGTCTGGGCAAAAGCAGCCAACGCACCGATTTGGTAAACCATAATACTATAAGCATCCTCATTGGAAATAGCTAATTTTCTCCGTCCGAACCCAACTAAATCCGGCATGCCGGGATGTGCGCCCAAAGCAGTATGGCTTTCAACTGCCATTTTAACTGTTTTCCTCATAACAGCAGGATCTCCCGCATGAAAACCGCAGGCAATGTTTGCAGATGTTACCAATGGCAGGATTTTATCATCCATACCCATTTTGTATGCTCCGAAGCTTTCACCTAAATCCGAATTTAAATCAATTTTCATGTTCATTTCCTCCTTGTATTTTTATATTTCCATCTTTTTCAATTCTATGAATAATTTTCAGAAAAGTAAAACAAAGAAAATAAATACCGATGTTCAATTTTTTTGAACATCGGTATACAATGAGTTCTACTCTAGTTTGTTTAGTTTTTTAGTAACTTTTGTAATGCTAAAATAGTTTTTTGCTGTTGTTTATAAGCATCCACTGCACTATGCCATGTGACAGCGTGAAATTTCACCTTATCACCGGCCGCTAACTGGGCCAGCTTCGTATAGTCTGCCTGAATTACATAGGCTATTTTCATGAAACCTCTGGTTGTTCCATGGTCAGGCAGTACGAGGAGTAACTGTCCGCCGGCAGGCACCTCAATGGCGCCCCACCCTGTAGCATCAGAAACCAGCTCGCCTTTAGGAACATCCAGCAAGGGACTTGCAATTTCGCAAACCGACCTATCAGCATGGGAAGAAATTATAAACTGCTCCGACAAAAAATCTTTTCTGGCAGAAAAGCTGAACCAATTAGCCTGAGGTCCCGGTGTTACTGCCAGCTGCCATTCATGCCCATAAACAGTCCGCCATTTGGGCGGCAATACATATCTTTTTTGGTTAGGATTTCTGCATATACCGATTTCCAGCATATCCCCAACATATAACCGACGTCCTTCTATTCCTCCGATGCCTGCTGTAACACATGTAGAGCAACTGTCCAGAATCGGCTGAACTATTATGCCACCGCAGACAGCAAAATAAGTACGGCGTCCTAGCTTGGCTTTGCCGAAGACAAGATTGGCCCCAGCCGGAATACTAAAGGTGCTCCAGTTCTCCACAGGCTCACCGTTAATGGTCAGGCTCATGTCAGCACCGGCTACAGCCCCCATTGTTTCATTATCAAAGTGGTATACACCGCCTTCATCGGTCATCTCTAAAACAGCTGCCCCGGGAGCATTGCCTGCCAAAATATTGGCAATTTGATAAGCATAGGGATCCAAAGCCCCGGAAATGGGAAGTCCCCATGTTTGGTATCCCCATCTTCCGGCATCCTGAATGGTAGTAAAACGACCCGGCCTAATTACTGTGATCATAGCTCGATCACCTCCAGATGAGGTATATAATCATCCTGAGCCACTTGATCCCGAAGTTCAAAATATGCTGCCAAAGAAATTTTCTCAAATTTTACATAATCCCCCGGCATCAAAAGAAACGTCTGACTACGATTATGGTCAAAAATTTTAAGAGGAGTTCTGCCAATAATCTGCCATTCCCCTCGGGCCTTAACTGTATAAATACCTGTCTGACTGCCGCCCAATCCTACTGACCCCGGTGGAATAACCGGTCTGGGACTAGACAAACGGGGTACGCTAAAAGGTAAATCCCCCATATAGGGAAAACCCGGAGAAAAGCCCATGGTGTACACGAGAAAAGGCTTTTCCGTGTGAATCCTTAAAAGCTCATTTTTAGTCAGACCTGTTATCCGCAAAACTTTTTCCATATCAGGAGCCAAAACACCCTCGTAGCAGACAGGTACATGTAAAATACGGTAAGCCTGAGTATCTTCCGGTTCCATTTCTGCTAAAGCTTCTTTAGCCAATGTTTTCATTTCGGGCATAGTAACAGCCAAGACATCAAAATAAACCATAACTGAACAATAAGATGGCACTATTTCACGAATGCCCACCAGCTTCTTTTTCGCCAAAGCGTTGACAAAGCTTCGCACCTGAGCATAAAGCCGCGGTGTTATTTTATTGTCAAAAACCACTAAAAGCCCGCCCTCACCGGCGTTTTTTAATTTCACGCTAGGAAATTCAGAGTACATGTTTACCTCCGAAAGATGGCATACGTTCACATAAGAGTTTAATGAAAAGCTTAATAGGAACATTTAACCATTTATCTTTATGATGAACCATGTAAGCATGCATATTCCAGGGACGTCCGCTCCAATGAAGGACTTTTAATTTTCCTGTTTTAACCGCATCTTCTACGGCAACAGCCGGCAGCAGAGCAACACCCAGACCCCGGCAGGCGAACTCAATGGCAGACTGCATCTGGCCAATTTCCATAATGCGCAAAGGTTCCACCCCTGCTTCTTCCAAAGAGGTCTCTAAAACTTCCGAATAACAATTATTCAATTCCGTAACAATGACACTTTGTCTGCTTAAATCCTTTTCGGATATCGTAGCTTTAGACACCAATTCATGAGTAGGAGATGCTGCCAGCACTATATCTTCATGACCTAAGTCATAAACTTTAAACTCTTTTTCCTGTATTTTCTCTTCAAAGAAAAAAGCTAAATCCAAAACATTTTCCCGCAGCAATTGCCTAAAGTAAATGCCGGTTCCCAAACGGACCCGCAGCTTTACTTTAGGATATAAAAGAGCATATTCTTCCAAAATTCTTCTTAAATGATAGCTGGCAATAGTTTCAGCCATCCCCAGAGACAAAACCCCGGAAGGTTCTTCCTGTTGACCAATGTTAGCATGGACTTCGTCATCTAACCTGGTTATGCGTTCTGCGTAAGAATAAAGCTTCTCACCTTCCGCCGTAAGCATAAGAGAATGACCCATTCTTTCGAAAAGTGCAACACCCAGCTCTTTTTCCAAAAGCTGAATATGAGAGGTCACACTGGATTGAGTGTAGCCTAACTGTTTGGAAGCTTCCGAAAAGCTACCTAAAGTCACAATACTCATAAACGTCCGCAACTGCCGTATTTCCATGACTCTCTGCTCCTTTGCACAAAGTTCTGATGTGCCACTTTCTAACTAAATGCCATAATCCGTTACACATATGTATTCATTATACTATATTTTGCTAATCCTGGCTCGAAAGTTTTGCACACAAAAAAGCTCCGGAACTTAATCCGAAGCTTTATATACATATCCCTTTATAGCAGGGAAGCACTAAAACCGGTTGGTCATACTCGACCAAAAGCAGATTGCCGATTCGCTCACAAGCCGTAGGGAGAATGACCAACCTCTTTAGTGCGATTGCAGCGATTCATGTTGTTGTAGATTTTCTATTTATTTACTACATTAATTGGCTTTCCCTCGATATAGGCCTTAGCATTGGCTACTGCACAGTCCATAATACGTTGACGGCTTTCTTTGGGAGCCCAGGAAATATGAGGAGTAATAATGCAGTTCTTGGCTTTCAGCAAAGGATTGTCCTTCCTGATAGGTTCTGTGTAAACAACATCTAAGCCTGCCGCACCGATTTTGCCGCTGTTTAAAGCATCAGCCACATCTTGCTCGTTAATCAGTTGTCCACGGGCATTATTAATCAAAATAACCCCGTCTTTCATCTTGGCAATGGCTGCCTTGTTAATGAAACCAGTGTTCTCAGCTGTCAGGTTGCAGTGCAGAGTAATAACATCTGATTTTGCCAGCAAAGTATCTTCGTCCACATATTCGGCAATTTCTTTGCCGTGATCATTAGGATATAAATCATAGGCCAAAACTTTCATCCCCAATGCTTTGGCGATTCTTCCTTCAGATTGGCCGATGCGGCCGAAACCAATAATACCAATGGTTTTGCCGTCCAGTTCAATCAGAGGATAATCCCAGTAACACCAGTCAATGCAGTCAGCCCATTTGCCGGCATGAACTGTTTCGCTGTGATGACCGATATGGTGACAGATTTCCAAAAGCAACGCTATGGAATATTGGCTAACACTGGCTGTTCCGTAGGTGGGAACATTTGTAACGGGAATCCCTTTTTCTTTAGCATATTTAACATCAACTACATTGTAACCGGTAGCCAGCATACTGATAAATTTCATCTTGGGGCAGGCATCAATAACTCTTTTGGAAATAGGTGTCTTATTGGTATAAACCATTTCTGCATCACCGATACGAGAAATAATTTCCTTTTCATCAGTAAGAGAAGTACGGTCGTAAATCTTAACATCTCCAAGTTTTTCTAATTCACCCCAGCTTAAATCTCCCGGGTTTTCAGTATAACCATCCAAAATAACGATTTTCATTTTTTATCATCTCCAAAATTTTACTGCATTTTAGTTTAAAACAAAGACCTTTTGTATGTCTCCATTAAAGCCTGTATTAAACAAATTTTAAATCAACAATTTTCTCAATCACATCTTTATCTGCAACATTTCGTTTTGGCAGTTCTTTTCTCACTATAGCAGTAGGAATGAGATTACACACCATTTTTATTTGTGTCTTTTTAGAACCAGCACCATATGAACCACTGTGAGGATTGATAATAACATTGTCCATCTTAAGCAATGGATCATCTTTTTCAATTGGTTCAACTTCCACTGTATCTAACCCTGCATATCTAATTTCATCATTTTCCAATGCCCATGCTAAATCCTTTTGATCAATAACCGGTCCACGGGATGTGTTTATAATCATAGCTGTATTTTTCATTTTGCGAAAAGCTTCTTTATTAAAAACATGAGTCGTTTCCGGCGTAAGAATAACATGAATTGATATAATATCACTATTTTGCAACAATTCATCAAAAGAAACAAATGTCACATCTGGATAATCTTGCTTAATACTTTCGGAAACATATGGATCGCAAGCAATTGTTTTTGTTCCAAATCCTCCATGGAAAATGTCGTGTAAATGTCTTGCCGCTAATCCAAAGCCAAAAAATCCCAATGTCATTTCTCGTACATCACCAGGCATTAAGTATTGACATTTTGGCCAATTACCTTTTCGAATTTCACGGTCATAATAAGCCGTGTTGCGAATTAGCCCCATAATCATCGCTGTAGCAACATCGGAAAGTTCTTTTGCACAAAAACCTGGAAGATTTAAAACTATTTTTCCCAGTTTTGCCGCCGATTTTAAATCAATGGAATTTACGCCTGCGCCAAATCTTTGAATATATTTCAATTTTGGAAGTTTACTCATAACATTTTCTGTCATCGGCGGATTACCTGTAGCGAGAATAATATCAGCACTTTGACAGTTTTCAATAATTTCATTTTCTGTAGTAAAATGACATGCTTCCATTTCTATGCCAGCTTCTGCATATGCTTTACATACAATATCTAATTCGTCCTGTTTAACACTACCATAATCTTTGTCCACAACAATAGCTTTCATACGTATTATATCCCCTTTTAACAAATTTTATGTAAAACTTATTCGCTTTCCTTTAGCTTAGCTGCCTGTGCACTCTTTCTAAGTGTATAAATTACAAACACAAATGCAACAACCAAAAAAGCTAGTGAAATAGGTCTTGTAAAAAATACAGAAATATCACCATTACTAGCTTGTAATGCTCTGCGCAAATTTTCTTCTGTCATTTTTCCCAAAATAAATCCAATGATTAATGGTGTAGTCGGTATGCTGAGCTTTTTAAATAAAAGTCCCAATAATCCAAACAGTACTACGCACCAAACATCAAACATCCTAGAATTACTGGCATAAGCACCTACAACACAGCAGGCCATTACAATTGGCAATAAAATATGTTTAGGTATATCCAACAGTTTAACAAACCATTTTAGTGCGCCTCTTTCGACAACTAGCATAACTACGTTAGCTACTAATAATGCTAAAAAGATAGCATATACATAAACACCGCTTTTTTGAAAAACTAATGGACCCGGTGTGATTCCATGAATGGTAAGTCCACCCAAAAGAATTGCGGCCACAGTATTTCCAGGAATGCCCATCGTTATTAAAGGAATAAGTGATCCCCCAATAACAGCATTATTTGATGTTTCTGAAGCGATAATGCCATCAACTATTCCTGTGCCAAATTTTTCTGGATGCTTAGATGCGTTTTTTGTGGCAGTATAAGACAATAAACCTGCTACATTGCCGCCAATACCAGGTAATATGCCTATACCGACACCAATTAAAGCGCTGCGAATCATGTTGCCAAATTGCTCTTTAAATTCTTTCATTGTAATACCATAGCCATTAAGGTTATACTTAGCTTTTTCATAATTGTCATCTAAATGTTGTCTGCCAAAGCCAGACATTATAATATCTGTAACAGCAAATACTCCAATCAAAATCACAACAATATCAAAGCCTGACATTAGTTGAAAATTATCAAAGGTAAATCTCTCTACAGAATCAATTGGAGCCATGCCAACCATAGATATTGCTATCCCAAATACTCCTGCTAATAATCCTTTAAGCAAAGATGTGCCCGATAAGCTAGCAATAATAGTTAAAGAAAATAATGCCACAGAAAAATATTCTACTGGTGTAAATTTAATCGTAACGGCGGCAAGATACGGTGATATGAAAATCAACGCAAAAATACTGATAAGACCACCTATAAATGAATATAATATTCCTGCCCCTAACGCTTTCCCTGCTTCTCCATGTTCAGCCATAGGTGCCCCATCAAAAACAGTAGCGATAGATGATGGTGTACCAGGTATTTTTAACAATATTGCAGATATTAATCCTCCTGAAATTCCTCCTAAATACAAACCTATCAATAGCGATAAACCATTTGTAGGTGACATACCAAAGGACATCGGTAAAAACAACACAACGGCCATTGTCGCAGATAGGCCCGGTATTGCGCCAAAGATAATACCAACAACTACGCCTAAAACAATCAAGCCCAAACAAGTTGGAGTAAAAACCTGCATACACGCTTCTAGAAGCATAAATTCTTCCCCCTTTCTTTGCTTAAATTTCCAATATTCCTGCCGGTAATTGCATGCCAATTACATTATTGAAAACAACATATATTACCGCAGAAGAAGCAATTGAAATAATAGCAAAAGTTTTAACTTTTCTATTATCCTCATTGCTTAAAATAACCATTTGAATAAACAAGTAAAGTGTTGTTGACAATAAGAAACCTAAGTAATCATAAAACAAAGCATACGAAGCAATACTAACTATTGTTAAAATTCCGCCCTTCATATCGGTTGAATTTGATGATACTTTTTTCTTGTCTTTCTTTTTTAACATCGTAAGCACAAATTCTATTACAGACAAAATTATAATTGCAACGGCAATAAGTTTCGGCATAAAACCAGAGCCTAAATCTTTGCCCACCACTGGTGTGATGGGCAAAGATTGGATATACATAAATAGGCCAAAAAGGAAGAATAATATCGAGCATATGAAATTTTTCTGTTTTTCCGTCATAGTCTTTCACCTCTAAATATTTATATGTATTATTTTTTGGGTTGCTTATCAAAATATTTAGAATAAATAGCTACCTCTGCTTTATCTTCCTTAGCTGTTTGTTCCGCATTACGATAATACGGGGCAGCATAATACTTTGCTAGACTCTTTTTAAACTCGGGATCTTTTGTTATTCCTTCAACAGCACTACTCAATTTATCTACTATGGCTTTGTCAGCTCCCTTAGGAAATCTAAATTCATATTTTTTGGTAAGAATAATATCATATCCCTGTTCTTTAAAGGTGGGGATTTTATCTAATCCTTCTACGCGTTTATCTGCACATAATCCCAAAGGAATAAAATCTCCCTTTTCAACATAATCGCGAGCGTTAATATAGTTGACTACCAAAACATCAGCTTGATTTCCGATAAAGGCAGCCATTCGATCTGCAGACCCAACTCCAACATCTAAAGCATTAAGTTTTATTCCCATTGTTTCTTCCATCCTAGCCAACACATACGCATTATCACTGCCGTAAGTAATAGCATATCTTAATTTTCCAGGGTTTGCCTTAGCGTAAGCAATAAAATCTTTCAAATTCTTCATTCCAGAAGATTTTTTAACCAATGCCACATACGTTTTATCTTCAACGGCAGTTGCTACATCAGTAAAATCATCTGTATATGAAAACTTAGCAAATTTAGTAGCTTCCGCAATTAAGGCAGCTCCTGTATGGGTAAACAACATGTTATATCCATCCGGTTTGTAAGACATAACGGTTTTTGCAGCAATCATTGCTCCTCCACCAGGCATATTTACTACGACGAAGTTCTGTTTAAATTTTTCACCTAGCTTTTTGCATAATAAACGACAATATAAGTCTGTATCGCCGCCTGCTTTATAAGGTATAGTTACTGTAACATTTTTTGTTGGCCATTTTACGCCTTTTGTGGTACCACTCTTTTTCTCTGTTTTTCCTCCACACCCAGCAAACAATAATGATGTTGCAAATAAAACTGCTATCAACTTTTTAATGTTTTTCATCACTATTTCCTCCTCGTCTTGTTTAAACAAAACCATTCCAATTATTTATATTATCTCACAATTAATTTTTTTAAGCAGATCTGTAACCCACGGTCTAATATATGTTCCATCCTCTAAAATATGTTTTTTTATGTCTGCCTCCTTTCGTTCAACACTTTCCGTTTCCATCGCTAACTTTTCCGCAATATCAGGCTTAATAAATAAAACTCCATCACCATCTCCAACAACGATATCTCCTGGATGTACAATCTTATCACCAATAACAACAGGAACATTTATTTCTCCTGGTCCGTTTTTATATGGTCCATTAGGTGTTGCACTAATAGCATAAATCGGGAAGTTTTCCATTTCTGCCAATTCATCTCGGTCACGAATAGCTCCGTCACAAACCAAACCTTTGATTCCTCTTGATTTGCAATATGTTGACATAAGCTCCCCAAAAATTGCTCGATCCGTAAAACCTCCCGCATCAATAACGATTACATCGCCTGGTTTTGCTAAATCCATAGCAGCATGAAACATTAAATTATCACCTTGCGGAACTTTTACTGTAAAAGCAATTCCTAATAGATGCCCTTTATTTACTCGTTTAATATTGCTCCGTGTTGCTGCAATCCTACCCATATTATCATCGATATTAGCAATTGGCATATCTTTGAATTTCTCAACTAAGCTAACACTAGGTCTTACAAAATCTTTAATTATTCTACAATTGATAGACAAAATAATCACTCCTCCGCATTTTGAAAGTTTAAAAACCTAACATCTACATAAACTCACATTTTTTGAAAATTTTGTTTTCTATATACACACCACTCTTAGTCTTTATTTTAAAGTACTACCCTATAAAAATCCAATATTAATAGGCCTATACAAATTATAATTTTAAGATTATACTATTAATAGGGTGTTTATTGTGTAAAAAGCAAATCACAATTTAGGTTTTTTGTGTAATGTTGACGCTTATCGTATTATTGTGCTTATCTTTATTCACATAATATTAAAGTTATTTTTGTTCTATAAAGGAGCGTGTTTGGCGTGAATGATATTAACATTGAATACTTTATCAAAATTGTTAAAGAGGGAAGTTTAACCGAGGCATCCAAAAAGCTTTTCGTTTCTCAACCTTCTTTGAGTCAATATATAAAACGCCTGGAAAAGAAAACAAAAACAAAACTATTCAACCGTAATACTTCTCCGCTTACTTTAACTTATGCTGGACAGCGGTATTACGAATATGTTTTACGCTTGAAAAATATGGAAGACAATATATATAAGGAACTATTAGACATTAAACAAGAAAAGAGCGGTTTAATTAAATTAGGAATTCCTTTATGGCGCGGGGCTTGTATTTTACCGCAAATTTTACCTGATTTTACTAAGAAATATCCTAACATTAAATTTGATTTATTTGAAACACGAGCCAGAATATTAATTGATGCTTTGCTTGATAATAAAATTGACTTTGCTGTTATAAATATTGATCAAAATTTTAATTTTCCTGAATTATTATATGAAACAATTTTTATGGAACGGATTTTACTAGCTGCTCCTATGAACAATCCTTATGTGAAAAAGATTATAGATAATAGTCATATGTCTAATGGTTATCCAATTTGTTCTCTTGATTTAATTAATTACATACCGCTTATCTTATCAAAACCGGGTCAAAACATAACATATGCCGTCAATTACACTATTGAACAAAGT
Organism: Acidaminococcaceae bacterium; assembly: GCA_022653215.1. GTDB lineage: Bacteria > Bacillota > Negativicutes > Acidaminococcales > Acidaminococcaceae > JALCSJ01. The sequence goes on along the minus strand of JALCSJ010000032.1, from coordinate 4,261 downwards.
AAAATTGAACCAAATATACTTCTATCCACAGAAAATCAAACAACTGCGATAAATCTTGTATCTACCGGTCTTGGCTGTACATTTGTTCCTGAGGCTGGTGCTAAGGTTTGTCATCGTCCCAATCAAGTTATTTATCTTGCCGTAGATTCGCCAACTTTAATTTGGCCTCTGGCTGCTGTTTATAGAAAAGACGTTTATCTATCCAAGCGGTGTCGTCTTTTCATAGATTCCCTAAAAGCAACTTTTCATTCTAATTCCTATAACTGTACTAAATAAATTAAACTTATCAAAATTGGGTGTAGACAAAACTTTGTCCACACCCAATTTTACTAAAAGTAGTCCTACTTTATTGCGTCCTTATAATCAAATGTCTTAGTTCCATCTTCCAATAACATATATGGAATACCCAACCCACCATTTGCTTTTACAGAATCAAACATAGCATCCTGTTCTCTAATCTTCATAAACTCTTTTAAGACAGCAAGACTAGCAGAAATGTTTCTAAAGTCTATTGTAATATTTTGGTCTTCCAATTTTGTTATTGCATAAATAGTATCTGGACACAAATGACTGCCATACATTACTACTGTCATATTATCCTCTCTTCCATTAGCATCAGTTTTTATTAATAGGAATTTGTCATAGCTCCATCGCACAAGAACGCTTGACCACTTATTGCACTATTGGCAGGACTTATCAAAAATGCCGCCATCCGGCCATATTCATCTACTGTCTGATAACGTTTTTGCGGGAAAGAAGCACTGTCCCGCTTAGTATATTCTTCTTCGCTAATGCCCACTTTCTCGCCGCGAATCTTATTCAAATATTTAATACGATCGGTGTAAATACGACCTGGTCCGGTAACATTAACTAAGATACCATATTGCCCAAATTCCCGGGCCATAGTCTTACTCATGCCCACAACTCCCATACGGAAAGTATTGGACAGAATTATATTATCCAGAGCACTTTTTATAGAGGAAGATGTACTGTTTAAAATACGTCCACCACCACCTTCTTTCATATAGGGAAGTGCTGCTCTAATAGAATGTGAATAACTATGAAGGCATTTTTCATAACCATCTGCCCAATCCTCTTCTGTAAGTTTCTCGAACGGTCCTGCCTTTGGTCCAGGGCAATGATTAACTAAACCATAAACACCGCCCAAATCTTTAGCTACAGTATCAATCATTTTCTTAATGCTGACAGCATCTTTTACATCGTAAATATATGTGTAAGGACGATTGCCTGTTTCTTTTTCTATATCTTTCTGGGCTTTTTCCAAATCAGCTTTATATGGTTCAGCCGTACAGATAACCACCTTTGCACCTTCACGTGCTACTTCTGTGGCAATACCTTTGCCAATACCTGCTGCCGATGACATACAAATAACAACTTTATCTTTTAATCCTAAATCCATAATTTGTTCCTCCTATATTTATTCTTTATCCGGATGGATTTTTAAATCAACAACCGGATTAACTAGCGGTTCCATCGTAAATCCATTAGGTCCCTGAATTCTGCATTCTGCCTTGTCTCCATCTACAATATGAAATGCTCTCGGTGTACCTGTGGATAATACATCTCCTGCCAGCCAGCCTTGGATGCTGCTGTGAAGGGAAATAAGTCTAGCAGGAAGATGTGTCATATGACTTACTGTATTTTCTGCGTGAACAGTGCCATTATGCACAGATTGCACATTCAATTGAAGGACATCGTCGACTTCGTCCGGAGTAACCAATTGCGGTCCAAAGGAGAAGAAAGTAGGAAAATTCTTAACAATGGTAAGATATCTTGGATTGCCTTGTAAAAAATCATTACCCTTTAGTATAGACTCTTCCGTCATATCAAGGATAGTTGTATAACCAGCAATAACACTTTGCCAATCCTTTTCTGCCACATCTCGGCAATCTTTTGCCAAAATAATCCCCAGTTCTGCTTCCGCAGTTGTTTTCTCTGCTTCTTTCAATTTAGGAAGTTTGATTTCATCTCCAGTTCCAATTAATGTATCCGCTTGTTTAAAAAAGCTTCCCGGAAATCCTGTAGGAGGAGCTGCTCCGATATCTCCTGCATGATCTTTATAGTTCAGACCAATACCGAAAATACGTTTTGGATGGCGATACAGCGGTCCGTATACTACCTTATCTCTTAGTACAATTCCCTGCATTTTATCCAGTTCTTCTTTACCGCCGTTATTGTACCAGTTAGTTAGTCCTGCTACCTCACCAGCGCAAATCATATCATACATATTTTCCTGCCACGCTGTTCCTTTATAAGCATTGATAGCGTGGATAGGCATAACACCTTTAGTCAAGTCAATACCTGCCACTTCTTGTCCTTTTAATTTTATTGTCACTAGTCTCATGTTTATCTCCTATAAGTTAATTTTTATTAGTGCTAACTTTCAACATCTTCTAATGCTCTTTTGATTTTTTCTGCTAAACCAGGCATTTGCTTCAGGGGAATAGCACAAATGGCTACTCTAACGCCTGCTGCCAAAGGTGCCAAGAACACATGATCCGCATGAAGTCTCTCGCATACAGCATCCGGCTGCGCAGAAGGAATAGAAACGAAGAATCCTGCTTTGTAGGGAATTGTTGGAAGTCCACAAGCTTTGGCTTCTTTCATAAATACATCGGCACGTGCCTTCGTCATCTTGTAATAAAAGTCTCTTTCTTTTTCTACCTGTGTCAGCACTTTGGGATCGCTATAAACATTTACCAGCAATCTCATACATGCTCTATTGATATTGGACCATGTTGCACGACTGGTATAAGCATTGATATTCTTGAATTCTGTTATTGCTTCTTCACTGTTAGCAACACCAATCATAGCACCAACTCTTTGACCATACATGGTAAAGCTCTTGGACATACTGTACTCAACAATAGCCAATACTCCATCCGGCAAATTAGAAAAAGCAGTAAACATTTTTCTAACTTCTTCTTTATCTCCTGCATAATCCAAATATGCAGCATCTATGAAAAGGATTACATTCTTTCCTGTGTCATTAGCGCATTTACCAGCAACTGCAACCACATCTTGCATTTCTTTTAATCCTAAAGAATAGCCTGTTGGATTATGAGCCGGCGTATTAATAATGACTAAAGCATTGTCCTGCCTTACTAATAAGCCACGCAGTTTTTTATCTAAAGCAACAGTATTAAATGTTTCTTTATCATTTAACATTTCATAGGTATCTAGTTTTCTGTTATTGTCCAAGCATAAATTTTGGTAAGCGGCCCAATACCATTCTGCGGTTAAAATTATATCACCAACAGATGTGTAATTCTGTATAGCATGATGAATACCACCACAACCACCTGCTGTAGCAATAGCAGCCGTGTAGCCTTCCGGACGAGATTTACCGAAACATGCCACCTGAACTTTTTCCAAGAAATCAGGCAAACCAGCAATAGGTGCGTAAGCAATAATTTCTTCGATGGGTAAGTTCTTAAATTCTTTCTCTATTGTGGGAAGACACACCAATTTGCCCTCTTCATCCAAAATACAACCTTGCGTGCCATTTATTACGATTTTCTTGCCATACTTAGCAATGTCTGCTTTAGCTGCGCCTGCCGCTCCGAATATCTTGTCCTTTGCTATTTTGCCTTTAGCATGAGGTGCTGCAAAACTAGTAATCATTTTACTCCCCCCTAATTTTATAGTTGTATTTTATCTATTTTACTTATTAGTGATAAATCTACGTTACCACCTGACAAAAGAAATACTACCTTTTGGTCTTTATTGAAGGAACATAGTCCTTGCAAAACAGCTCCCATACTAATGCTGGAAGACGGTTCGGCCAAAACTTTCCCATATGCCAATAGCAGTTTCATTCCTTTATAGATATACTCTTCATCTACATCAAATACTTTATCTACAAGTTTTTGTACAATTGGGAATGTTTTGTCACCGGGCGCTAGAGACTGAATCCCGTCGGCAATAGAATCACCCATTGGAATCTGAGTTACTTTTCCTGCTTTCAAACTTACCGTGTAACGAGGAAATTGTTGTGGTTCACAGCCGTATATTTTGATTTCAGGTTTTACTCCTTTGGCTCCAGTTGCAACACCACTGATGAGACCGCCACCGCCAATAGGAGTCAAAATAGCATCGGCATCCGGAAGTTCTTCTAATATTTCTAAAGCCGCAGTTCCTTGTCCTGCCATAACATTATAATTATTGAAAGGATGAATCAAGCAGCAGTTATTTTTTTTGCTAAATTCTTCTGCTAATATAAAGCGTTTTGCTTTATCAC
>JALCSJ010000031.1 GCA_022653215.1 Acidaminococcaceae bacterium | reverse complement strand
GCCGGTTTCTTAATAGTTCTTTCGTAAGCAGCCTTACGCAAAGCACGCATAATTTTCTCGGTAGTTTTAACCCCTACGTCGGCAGCGATTAAAATCATTTCCATTTCATCCATGAAATCTTCGTCCAGGTCCACACTGGCCCCTACCAAATCTTCCATTCTATCTGTGAAATTTGCTCTAGTCTTGGTGAGACCTGTTTTTAATTTATCAAAAAAGCTCATAGTTATTCAATCTCCGTTAATTTAACAGATAGGAGCCGGGAAATACCCGATTCCTCCATAGTTACCCCATGCAGCACATTAGCTGCTTCCATAGTACCTTTTCTGTGAGTAATAACAATAAACTGAGTGTCTTTGGCATAATCAGCAAGGAATTTCGCAAACCGGTCAATATTTGCCTCATCCAAAGGAGCATCAATTTCATCCAAAATACAGAAAGGAGCCGGTTGATAAGTCAATAAAGCAAACAACAAAGCAATAACCGTTAAAGCCCGCTCACCGCCTGATAACAAGGCCAGGTTCTGAAGCTTTTTCCCCGGTGGCTGTACTATAATATCAACACCTGATTCCAAAATATCGTTTTCATCCAACATCACAAGTTTAGCTTTACCGCCTCCAAACAACTTTGTATAACATGACCCAAAGTATTCGTTGATTTTAGCAAAAGCTTCTTTAAAACGCTTACTCATATCTGTATTGATCCCGCTGATTACTGTCTCCAATTTTCCTTTTGCTTCGCATAAATCATTATATTGCTTGTCCAGGAAAGTAAACCGCTCATTGGTTGTTTTATATTCCTCAATAGCACTAATATTTACCGGACCCAGAGCTTCAATTTCCTTATTGAGGCTCGTAGCCTGTTTGTGCAGGGCCGTATCGCTCATTTCCAGAACGATGCCTGCCTGTCTGGCTGCTGCCGGAGTCAGCTTGTGAGTGTTTTCCATTTGTTCCAGGGCATTATCATATTCCGTTACCTGTTTTACTTTATCCATTTCAACAGTATGAAGTTTCTGCTGGCAAATAATCTGTTGCTTCTTGACCTCATCCAAAGCTTCCTGAGCTGCAGCCTGCTTGTCGATAATCAGCTGACGTTTCCCCAGGAATTCTTCTTTTCCTGAATCAGTCGTTTTTAATTCTTGCAGCAAAATTTGCTGCTGAGCCGCCAGTTCTTCTTTGGACTTGGTGGTAGCAGTAATAAGCTCATTAGTTTTCACAACGTCTTCTTCATTGGTATTGATTTCGTTCTGAAGCCTGCTTACCTCAGCATCAACCTGCTGCATTCTTTCCCCTACTACAGTTGTGCTGTTCTTAGCAGTCTCCAAAGAAATTTTAGCCGCTTGGTAACGGGAATTAATTGTTTCCTGAGCTAATTTGGCACTGGCCAGTTCCTTACTTAACCTGTCGGCTTCTGCCTTACCTTGAGCATCGTCAGCTTCCATGGCCGCCAATTTAGGCTGCAAAGCAGCAACTTCACTATTAGCTTCCATGAAGCGTTTGCTGTTGGCTTCTTTTTCACCGGAAAGTAACGTAATATTTTCTGTATGAGAAGCCTTTTCTGCTTTAGTACGTTCCAGAAAAGCAGTTAATTCGGCCTGTCTTACTTCATATTTTTGCAAAGCTGTCTGATAGTCGGATATTGTTTTATTTAAAGCTTTAACTTTGTCTTCTTTAACCTCCAGAGTTTCCTGCAGAGTCAAAAGATTTTTATGCTTTACCGCTAGGCTTGCTTCCAAGCTGGCAATTTCCTGCTTACGTGAAAGAAAACTGGTTGCTCCGTTTTGTTTCTGGCCGCCGCTCATAGAACCACCGGCGTAAATTATTTCTCCTTCCAGAGTAACAATACGCAGCCTCATATCACTCTTGCGAGCAGCATTTAAGGCAGCGTCCATATTCTGGGCTACAAGTACCTGTCCCAAAAGAAAATTAACAGCAGGACGAACCTGTTCATCTGTCTTTACATAATCTGCTGCAATACCTAAAATTCCTTGTTCCTTTAGAGCAGATTTATCTCTGTCTGCCAGGCTTCTCGGCCTAATAGTATCCAAAGGCAAAAAGGTGGCTCTGCCTGCTTTTGTACTCTTCAAAAATTCAATAGCAGTTTTGGCTACAGAAGCATCTTTAGTAACAATGTTCTGCATGGCTCCCCCTAAAGCAGTTTCAATAGCCGTTACATAAGGTCCGTCTACTTTAAAGAGTTCTGCCACTACGCCAACTACACCTTGCTGCCAGGGTGCCTGATTTTTAATAACAGCTTTAACCCCCCGGCCAAATCCTTCGTGCTCTTTCTCCATGTTTTCTAAAACATTAAGACGGGCTTCCGTTTTTTCTATTTCTCTATTAATGGCATCTCTGTCTCTATATTGTTCATTTAATTCCTGACCCAAAGATGTCCTGGACCTTTCTGCCCCGCCCATTTGCTCTTTAGCATTAGCACGGTCTGCAGCCAGCTTCTCCGCCTCATCCACGAATTCTCTGTTTTTGTTGTCAGCTTCTTTATACTTAGCTTCTCCATCAGCAATATTAATCTTAAGCTGCTCATTCTTTCTATGCAGCTGTTCTTGCTCTTGTTGCAGAGAAGTAATTTTATTGCGCATATTAACAATTTCCTGCATCCCTTCAAAAACACTGGACTGGAAATTGCTGATTTTTTCTTCTAATTCTTTTATTTTAGCAGTTACTGTTTCCTGTTCTTCCGCACACTGGTCTGTAGCAACCTGAGCTTTGGCACGCTCCGTATCCAAACCATCATATTGGTTGGCAATGCTTTCCAGATTAGCATTCATAGCCGCTAATTGTTCTGTTAATTTGTCTTTGGCTTTTTGCAGGCGCTCAATATTATTATGGCTTTGAGTAATTCTCTCTTCCATAACCCCTTCTTGACCACGGAGTGTCTCAATATGCTTTTCTTTTTCGGCCAAGATTGTCTGCAGCTGGTTATACTGCTCATTAAGCCTATCCAGGTCTACTTTAAGAGCGACGCTTTCCGCCTCTTTAACATTAACATCAGCCAAAAGTTTATTATTTTGGTCCTCTAAACCGGCATATTTTTCAGCCAGTTTATTTTTTATAGCTTCAATATTTTCTATTTTATGAACAAACTGAGTAACCTCTACCTTTTTGAGTTCTTCAGCTTTGCCCTGATAAATAATAGCTTTTTCCGATGCTTCTTTTAAAGGAGCCAGTCGTGACTCAATTTCGCTCTTAATATCGCTGATACGAATCAGATTTGTGCCTGTATCTTCCAGTTTTCGCATAGCTTCTTTTTTACGCATGCGATATTTGGCAATACCTGCCGCTTCTTCAAAGATAGTTCTTCTGTCCTCTGGACGGGCATTTAAGATTTCATCAATTTTATTCTGACCGATTATGGACATACTGCCACGTCCTAGACCGGTATCTGCCAAAAGATTAACTACATCTTTCAAACGGCAAGCCTTTTTATTAATATAATATTCACTATCTCCGCTGCGAAAAACACGACGGGTAATAGTTACTTCATCAAAATCCACCGGCAAAGCATGGTCTGAATTATCAAAGACCAAGGTAACTTCTGCCAGACCCATGGCACGACGTTCACTGCTGCCTGCAAAAATGACATCTTCCATTTTTGTACCACGTAAATACTTGGCACTTTGCTCACCCATTACCCAGCGGATAGCATCAGAGATGTTACTTTTACCGCTGCCGTTAGGTCCCACAATTGCTGTTATGCCATTTTCAAAATCCAATCCTACCTTATCTGCAAAAGACTTAAAGCCACGAGCTTCAAATGATTTTAATCGCACGTTAACACCGACCTACTCTAAAATTTCTCGAAAATTCTTAGCGAATTTCCCCTAAATAAACTTCATCACAACCATCAGTTTCCTGTAAAGTAAGCTCTACGGTTTCACTGGTGGAAGTCGGAACATTCTTACCAACATAATCTGCCCTAATAGGCAGTTCTCTGTGGCCTCTGTCTACCATGACAGCCAACTGAATAGCTTTAGGACGCCCCATATCAATCAACCCATCCAAAGCGCAACGAATAGTTCTGCCGGTAAACAACACATCGTCAACCAACACAATATTTTTGCCGTTAATATCAAAATTAATTTCTGTACCTTTAACAATTGGATTGTAACTCAATGTAGATAAATCGTCCCTATATAGGGTTATATCCAAAGACCCGACTTGAAGTTTTACCTTTTCGATTTCATCTATTTCCTGAGCAATACGTTCAGCCAAAGGTACTCCCCTAGATCTGATCCCTACCAAGACAAGATTGTCTGTACCTTTATTTTTCTCTACGATTTCATGAGCAATACGCACTAGAGCACGGCGCATTCCATCAGCATCCATAATAACTTTTTTCTTTACAGCAACTCCCATTTTTCTCACTCCTTTAGGTAAATTGACCATTTCTCAACCTAACAACTATCTTTTCCATATCCTCCGGTAAGGGGGCCGAAAATTTCATGATTTTACCTGTGCGAGGATGCCTAAATTCTAATGTTTCCGAATGAAGAGCCTGTCCGTCAATAGCAAAACAGGTTTTCATGGGAGAATACTTAGGGTCTCCCACTAAAGGATGACCGATATATTCCATATGTACTCTTATTTGATGTGTCCTGCCCGTAAGCAAATGACATCTAACCACAGTATAGCGGCCATATCGTTCCAGTACTTCATAATCGGTAATTGCCTGCCGACCGCCCTTGTTCACTACTGCCATCTTTTTTCTATCTTTAACATCTCTGGCAATTTGTGTAATAATACGTCCTTTATCATCTTTAATATTACCACGAACTACGGCCAGATAAGTACGTTTAGCTTCTTTGCTCTGTATCTGAGCAGAAAGATCTAAATGGGCCTTATCATTTTTAGCAACAATCATAACTCCCGAGGTATCTTTATCCAGTCTATGAACAATTCCCGGCCTGATAATGCCATTAATGCCGGAAAGATTTTTACAATGGTACAGCAAGGCGTTAACTAAAGTGCCGGTATAATTTCCTGCTGCCGGATGGACTACCATGCCACGTGCTTTATTGACTACCACCACATCTTCGTCTTCATAAATTATATTTAACGGAATATTTTCCGGGGTAACTTCTAAGAGGACCGGCTCCGGAATGGTGATTTGGAAAATATCACCGGTCTTAACTTTATAGTTAGCTTTTAAAGCCTTGGTACCTTTAAGGACCAGACCTTCTTCCAGGGACTTTTGTACATGAGCCCGTGTTAAACTCAATTCTTTAGCCAGAAAAACATCCACTCTGGTTCCTGTTTCTTCTTGGGTAACAGGCTCAGTACTAATTATTTTTCCTTGTGACTTTCTTCTCTCATCACAGACCATACTATTAAACCAACTCCCACACATATAGCAATATCGGCCACATTGAAAATGGGCCAGACTCTAAAATCAATAAAATCAATGACTAACCCTGTATTTATTCTGTCAACAAGGTTGCCAATGGCGCCACCCAGAAACAAAGCTCCGCCAAATTTAATCATAGGAGTTTCCTGTTGTATTTTCTTGCGGAATATAACAGCACAAGCCAAGATTACCAAAGTCAGAGAAATGAAAAACACTCGGCTGTATTCCAGCATGCCAAAAGCTGCACCCGGATTCAGAATATAGGTTAAATGCAAAATATCCTTTATGATGGGAATACTCATATTTTCTGTCATGGTTTTAACTACAACCAATTTAGTTATTCTGTCTAAGACAACTACTAATATCATTAAAATTAAAGGCATTGGTCAAATACTCCCATTATGAAATATAAACATTATATCAGAAATCACGCTAATACTCTAGAGTTACATTATTATTTATGCGCATCGGTGACACTAAAAAGGTCACTCTCCCTACGGCATTACGCCGATCTGGCCGAGTATGACCGACCGGTTTTAGTTCTCCCTTGCTTCAATGTTTACAAAGATACCTATCTCTGTTGTAACACTATTTTACGAATAATCCAGGACGCCATAAGCAGTCCTGCCGAACCCGGCACAAAAACCATACTGGCCGGCGTAAAGCCTTTAGAGGCTTTTACAGGTTCTTCTGTACTGAATACTACGTCTATGCCCTTTTCGATGCCCCTGGCCCTTAAATCATGCCTTACGTGCTTAGCCAGTGGGCAAGTATGAGTCTTACTAATATCCGTAACCTGAAGTTTCTCAGGATTAAGCTTATTTCCCGTACCCATAGCCGAAATAACGGGAATGCCGGCCTGATAACAGCAAGCCAAAATATCCACTTTAGCTTGAACATCATCAATAGCATCAGCTACATAGTCAAAAGAGCTATCAAAATACTTGGCAAATTCACCGGCTTTATAAAAAGCGTTTACAGATTCCAGTTGGCAAGCGGGATTAATGTCCCTAAACCGCTCAGCCATAATTTCTGCTTTGCTCTTGCCAATGGTAGAATTTAAAGCCGGCAGCTGACGATTAATATTGCTTGCTTCCACAACATCCCCGTCAATAAAACGTAAAGTACCAATGCCGCTTCTGACCAAAGCTTCTGCAGCATAGGCACCAACTCCCCCCAGGCCAATAATGCAAACTCGGGCTTTTTTAATTTTTTCCAGAGCCTGTGCTCCCACTAACATTTCTACCCTGCTTAAATCCATATACTACTCCCTTAAAATCTTTATGCTATATGCTAAATGAGTGACTGAGCTGTTTCCCGACAAGCTGGATTGTCTCAGTTGCAAATCTAAAATCTATACAAAAAGCGGCAACCATATAGATTGCCGCCGTTTATCACTGTAAAAACTTAGTGAAAGTAAAGAGGCCCGCAATGCCGTTGCATCCATGGTTTTGAACCTGCAATTGCAGGTGGGTGCCGTACCTGCTATCGCTGAAGTCCACTCGATGGAGGCTGGTCATTGAAAGCAGGGGCTCAAGGCTCCCTTATCAAAATGTGTTGGCTCAAAACATAGGATAACTATCGAACACCGCAGGTATTCTCTTCATACTCATATTATACCACGCTTGGGCCAACTTGCAATCTTATTTATCTTTACTTTCTGTATTTTCTTTTTGACTTTCCTTTTGAAAAACTGTAGATCTAATATGCAATTCACGCATTTGCTTTTCGTCAACAGTATTAGGTGCCTGGCTCATTAAATCAATAGCGCTCTGGCTCTTGGGGAAAGCAATTACATCACGAATAGATGAACGTTTAGCCATAATCATAACCAAACGATCCAGTCCAAAAGCTAATCCACCATGGGGTGGTGCTCCAAACTCAAAAGCTCCCATTAAGAACCCGAACTTCTCTTGAGCTTGTTCATCAGTAAGACCAATGGCTTCAAATACTTTATTCTGCACATCTCTTCTATGAATACGAATACTGCCGCCACCGATTTCTGTACCATTTAGTACAATATCGTAGGCTTTAGCATACACATGCGCCTGATCAGTTAACAGTTTAGGAATATCCTCATCGCAGGGAGCTGTGAAAGGATGGTGCATAGCTACGAATCTATGCTCTTCTTCGCTGTACTCGAACATGGGGAATTTTACTACCCAGGTAAAAGCCAGTTTATTCTCATCAATCATATTACGGCGCTTAGCCATTTCCAGACGCAATGCGCCCAAAGCCTGAGCTACCACACCAGCTTTTTGGTCAGCAACGAAAAGTAGCAAATCTCCCTTTTCTGCCTTACCTGTAGCCAGAATGTTCTTCATTTCCTCTTCCGTAAAGAACTTAGCAATAGGAGACTTTACAGTTCCGTCCGGATTGTACATAATCCAGGCCAAACCTTTGGCTCCGTAAATACCTACAAAATCAACTAAACCGTCTAATTCACGACGGGGAATATTGTAATAGCCTTTAACATTAATGGCTTTTACTAAACCGCCTTTGTCTACAATATCCCTGAATACCTTGAAGTTAGAATTTTTAATAGCATCATTCATTTCTACCAACTTCATGTCAAAACGCATATCAGGCTTATCGCTGCCATAATATTTCATGGCGTCATCCCAGCTAATACGTCCGATAGGAAGCTTAACATCAATACCTAAAGCACCCTTAAAGACATAGGCAATCAAACCTTCTACCATGGTCATGATATCGTCTTCATCAATAAAGGACATTTCGATATCCAGCTGAGTGAATTCCGGTTGTCTGTCAGCACGCAAATCTTCATCACGGAAGCAGCGAGCAATCTGGAAATATCTTTCCAGGCCAGCCACCATCAGTAGTTGTTTGAAAATTTGAGGGGACTGAGGCAAAGCATAGAATTTGCCGGGGTTTACACGGCTGGGAACCAGATAATCTCTGGCACCTTCCGGGGTACTCTTTGTCAACATAGGAGTTTCGATTTCCAGGAACTCATTGTTGTCCATATAGTCCCGCATTAACTTAGCAACCTTGTGGCGGAGCATAAGGTTTTTCTGCATTTCCGGTCTGCGCAAATCCAGATAACGATAACGGAGTCTAACATTTTCGTCAGCATCTATACCGTCTTGAATATAAAAAGGCGGTGTTTTAGCAGGATTCAATATTGCAAAATCTTCAGCCACAACCTCAACTTCTCCGGTCGGAATATGGGGATTAATAGTATCCTCGGAACGGAGACGTACTTTACCTGTAATATGCAAAACAAATTCATTGCGGACAGTTTCAGCCACATGGAAATCCTTTTGATCATGTTCAGGATCCATGACAATCTGGACAATACCATACCGGTCTCTTAAATCAATGAAGATAATTCCCCCATGGTCACGTCTTCTGCTTACCCAACCACATAGGGTAACTTCTTTGCCTGCATCATTCTTGGTCAAATCTCCACAGTGATGACTTCGTTTAAAACTCATTTTCCCTGCACCTCGTGTCTATTTAAAATTGTTAACAAATCAGCTATTTTTTCTTCTGTTTGGCTGCTGTCAGCCATATTTCTTACGGAAACAGCCTGTCTGCTTAATTCGTCCTCACCAAAAATAAGAGTAAATTTAGCATTTTCTCTGTTAGCCTGTTTCATTTGAGCCTTAAAGCTGCGTCCCATAAAATCTAAATCACAGGAAAGTCCTGCGTTGCGTAATTCTACAATAGTCTTAAAAGCTAATGATAAATTCTTCGTATCAGGAACCACAGCAAAAACATCTAGACTGTCTTGGCTTTCCGGCAGTAAATTCTGTTTTTCCAAAGCCAGAAGAACTCTTTCCATACCCATGGCAAATCCCACACCGGGAGTAGCAGGACCGCCAATTTCTTCTACAAGTCCATCATAACGGCCTCCGCCGCTGACAGCACTTTGAGCTCCCAAAGGAGTGTACTGAATTTCAAAAGCAGTCTTCGTATAATAGTCCAACCCGCGAACCAGGTTGCTGTCCAGTTCATACTCCACCCCGGCAGCAGTAAGAAGTTCCTGAACCTTTTGGAAATGCTCCTTACACTCATCACACAAACAATCGGTAATCTTAGGAGCACCTTCTGTATATTTCTTGCATTCTTCATTCTTGCAGTCCAATATACGTAAAGGATTTCTGTCAAATCTGCTTTGACAGTCGGGACAAAGCTTGTCAAAATTGGGCCGTAAAAAATCCTGTAATAATTTTCTGTGTACAGGCCGGCAATTAGGACAGCCTACAGAATTGATTTTTAATTTAAGGTCTTTTAATCCCAGTCTCTTTAAAACAGTCAAAGAAAGCAAAATTACTTCTGCATCCACTGCCGGTGAAAAAGAGCCAATGGCTTCAATACCGAACTGATGGAACTGACGCATACGGCCGGCCTGAGGTCTATCATACCTGAACATAGGTCCTATGTAGTAAACCTTTACAGGTAATGGATTGGCATACATTTTATTTTCCACAAAAGACCGTACTACAGAAGCGGTATTTTCCGGACGCAAAGTAATACTTCTTTTGCCTCTGTCCAGGAAAGTATACATCTCCTTCTCCACTACGTCAGTAGTGTCACCTATTCCTCTGTTGAACAATTCAGTATGTTCAAAGATAGGTGTCCTGATTTCTTTATAAGCGAATTCTCTGCAAACATCACGCATAATACCTTCAACATAACGCCATGCGTTGATGGAAGAAGGTAAAATATCTTTTGTACCACGCGGTGCACCTGTTAACACGATTTCTCCCTCCAAAACCATAATAACTTCACAATCACTTCAAATATGTTTAACTTAGTTATTTTACCACAATTTGTCAGTGTTCTTCAATGGTTATATCTGATTTTCTTGATTTAAACACAAAAAGCACCACTGAAACTATCATTCAGCAGCGCTTTTAGTAATTATTCATCTTTGTGCCATAGATAATCATACAAAACTTTGCAGACAATTACAGCAGGAACAGCAAACATTACTCCCATTACGCCGAATATTTTCCCTCCGGCCAACACACCCAAAATAATAATTACCGGATGAAGAGTAACTGATTTGCTCATAATATGCGGCATGATAATCTGAGAATCTGCCTGATAATATATCAGGTAGAAAATTGCTACTTTAATTGCTAAGGATGGTGATTGACTGTACGCAATAAATACAGCGGGAATTGAACCGATAATAGGTCCCACCAAAGGAATTGTCTCCACGATAACTGCAATGGACCCTAAAATTAAAGGATAATCTACCCCCAGAAAATAAGTTACCGCCGTCAAACAGCAGCCTGCCACCAAACATAATTCGAACATTCCTTCAACATAGGCACACATATAATGACCAATATCTTTTAGTATGTTTTGTACCATAGGCTGAGTTTTTCTGGGAAATATATCTACTATCATCTCTTTCAATGTCCACCAGTCTTTCAGAAAATAAAAAGACAGAAATGGCACAATAAAAAGTCCCAGAAGACTGCGGGCCACTTTAATCGTAGAATTAACCAAGTCCCTGGTCACGCCCATAACATAAGTAGCCACCATGCTTAAAGCCTGATTAATTATACCATGAATGGACGAAGGCAGCTCATCGCTTGTTTGAGCATTCAATAAAGCATTAATACTATCACTGCCTGCTTGAGATAAACCAGGCATCGTAATAATCAAGTGATTCAACTCTTTAAAAAGGGGAATCATCAACCAAATAATAATCAAATAGACAGCTACGCCAAAAATTAAAAATGACAATAAAATCGCCACAATTCTGGGCATAGCATGTCCATTAATAGTTAATTTTCTAAAGAAACACTCTATGGGATAAAGAACAAAGCTAAGCGCAATGCCTAACAAAACCGGCAAAAGAAAATCTGCCAGCATATAAATAATAAATAAGACCAATGCTGTTAAACCCATTTTTAACAGCACACTTTTTTTCACTACGGCAATATTTGTATTCATGATTATTGCAGGAACGGGTTCCTGCGTCTTTCCCACCCAACTGTGGTTGCCGGTCCGTGACCAGGTAAAAGTTTTACCTTATCATCAAGAGGCAAGATTTTTTCTTTAATAGATTTCAGTATAGCATCATAAGAACCCCCCGGCAAATCAGTTCTGCCAATAGATTCAGCAAAAACCGTATCACCGCAGAACACTACATCTCCGCATTGAATACATACCCCACCAACGGTATGACCGGGTGTGGCAAAGATTTTAAAATTCATTCCCCCCACAGTAAGTTCTTCTCCATCGGAGAAAAACTCATTGGGTGCCATAATAGTTTGTTCTTTTTTCCTACTAGTGTAGGAAAAAGCACTTTGTCTATTACCCAGTCTGGGAGCATCTTCCTTACTCATATATATCTTAGCTCCGGTAGCTGCTTCCACTTCTTCCAATCCGGAAATATGGTCACTGTGTCCATGAGTAATAAAAATAGCTTCCACTTTTAAATTTGCTTTTTTGATTTCATCAGCAATACGCTGACCTTCATCACCGGGATCAATAACAACTGCTTCCTTGGTTTTTTCATTAACGGCAATATAGCAGTTTGTAGAAATAGGACCAACCACCATTTGTAATATTTTCATTGTTTCCTCCTAAAATGTTTTTTTACTGTCAATTAACATTGTTACAGGGCCATCATTAATCAGGCTGACTTCCATATGAGTACGAAATCTTCCTGTAGCAACAGTAATGCCTCTGGATCTAACGATGTCCACCACCTGCTGGTAAAGCTCTTCCGCCTTATCAGGCTGAGCGGCATGAACAAAAGATGGACGTCTGCCCTTCCTGCAGTCTCCTAAAAGAGTAAACTGGGAAACGATAAGCATACTGCCTCCCACATCTAGAAGGGAAAGATTCATCTTATCTTCTTTATCTTCAAAAATTCTCAGTCCTACCATTTTTTCGGCTATGTATTGAGCATCTTCCGGTAAGTCGTTTTCTTCAACTCCCAGTAAAACCAGATACCCCTTCTCTATGCTGCCGACTTTTTCACCTGCTACCGTAACACCGGCTTTTAGGACTCTTTGGACAACTGCTCGCATATTTCACCTCACAGGGAAGATACTCCCGAAATTACCCTCTCTACTTTGTAAACACCTTTAATACGTCTCAACCGACCCACAACGTAATCCAGCTGCTCTGTGCCATTAATATCCAGTCCCAGTTTTACATAAGCAGTTTTATTGCTGTCACTTCTGGCATTTAAAGAGTTTATATTTATTTTTGTCTCACTGGCTACAGTCATAATATTGGCCATAACACCGGTTTGGTCAACAGCAGTAATTTCCAGCACAGCTTTGTAAACTGCATCCCCGGCAATATCCCAAGCCACATCAATCATTCTGTCTGCTTCTTCATTGCTGGACAAAACATTAGGACAGTCTGCTCTATGGACGGATACCCCATGTCCTCTGGTAATATAACCTACTATAGGGTCACCGGGAATAGGATTACAGCATCTGGCCAGCTTTACCATAATGCCTGATTCACCTTTAACCAAGATACCATGACTGGCCTTGTTGGCCTTGCTGGTACGTGGTTTTAAAGTGGCCAGCAACTGAGAAAGATTCTTTGTAGTATTATGCTGCTGAGCCTTTTTGTAAATATCAATAAACTTGACCATCACGGTATTAATCAAAACACCGCCATAGCCTATTCCTGCCATCAGGTTTTCTTCGCTGCCGTCTAAATGCAGCCGGGAAGAAACTTCTTTGATGTTATCAGGTGTCAGAAGTTCTTTGCTGTCATAACCCAGACGTTTACATTCACGTTCTAACAGTTCACGGCCTTTGACGATATTTTCTTCACGCCGTTCTTTTTTAAACCACTGACGTATTTTATTTTTTGTTTCATTGGAGCCAACCATATTAACCCAGTCACGACTTGGTCCATTAGATTGTTTGGAAGTAACCACTTCCACAATATCCCCATTGGAGAGCTTGCAATCCAAAGGAACCATCTTGCCGTTGACTTTCGCACCGACACAGCTGTTGCCTACACCCGTATGAATCCGATAGGCAAAATCAATGGGACAGCTGCCCATAGGCAAATCAATAACATCCCCACGTGGGGTAAAAACGAATACTTCATCAGAGAACACATCCATTTTTACCGTGTTGACAAATTCATTAGGGTCATGCATATCATTGTGCCATTCCAACAGCTGGCGCAGCCAGCTCATTTTGGCATCCATATCTTTGGCAGAACTGGATACAGCATGATTAGAAGCTCCCTTGGCAGATTCTTTATACCGCCAGTGAGCTGCAACACCATACTCAGAAATTCTGTGCATCTCAAAAGTTCTGATTTGAATTTCCAAAGGTTGACCATTGGAAGAAATTACTGTAGTGTGCAAAGATTGATACATATTTGATTTCGGCACAGCAATATAATCCTTAAACCGTCCGGGAATAGGCCGCCACATGCCATGAACAATACCAAGAACACCATAGCAGTCCTGAACAGTATCAACTAAAACACGTACTGCCAGCAGATCATAAATTTCATTAATGGTTTTATGGTCACGCTGCATTTTCTTATGAATACTATAAAAGCTCTTGGGTCTTCCTTGTATTTCACAATGAATCCCGGCTTTATCAATATGCTGTTTTAATTCTGCCATGGCATCTTGAACCATGGCTTCTCTTTCTTTCCTGCGAACTTTAACCTGTTCTACCAGTTCATAATAATGCTGAGGTTCCATATAGCGGAAAGCTAGATCTTCCAGTTCCCACTTAATAGCGTAAATACCTAAGCGGTGAGCCAAAGGAGCATAAATCTCCAAAGTCTCACTGGATATACGTTTTTGTTTATTAACCGGCATATACTTCATAGTCCGCATATTGTGCAGCCTGTCTGCCAGTTTAATCAGCACAACTCTGATGTCTTTGGCCATAGCCAAAAACATTTTACGGTAATTTTCTACCTGCTGTTCTTCTTTGGAAATATATTCTATCTTGCCTAATTTCGTAACCCCGTCTACCAGACTGGCTACTTCTTCACCAAAAATATCCTGGATATCCTGCAGAGAAACATTCGTATCTTCTACTACATCATGAAGAAAAGCTGCTGCCAGAGTCGTCTCGTCCATTTTTAACTGGGCAAGAATACCTGCCACGCCCAAAGGATGAATAATATAGGGATCCCCGGAAACTCTTTTTTGGTTAGCATGCACTTCTGCAGCAAAATTATAAGCCTCTCTCACAAACTGTACCTGCCTAGGTGTCAAGTACTGGGAAATAGATGTAAAAAATTCTTCTACGCTTAATACTTTATCATCTAACAGTTCCATGGGGTCCTCCCTTCCTTACCGCCATAAAGCGGCAATTTCATCACAAGTAATATTTTTAATTTTATTATACAAGGATAATTTATATGTTTCCTGCATCCTTTTATAAGTAGCAGAATTACTCAGTTCATTACGCTGAGTAGAAACCAAAGTCAAAACACCTTGATCACATTTAATAAATCCTAATTCTTGAAAAACAGCCAAAACCTGTTTACTGATAACAGGTCCCTGGGGCAGAACCTTTCCTAGCACCTCTGTCTGTGCAAGAGCATTGTTCACCATTTTATCATGAAGGAATTTATAGCAAAACCGCAGACCATCAGCAGTAGGATATTGAGCAGTAAGCTCTGTTTTAGCCATATCTATTTCACTGTTTTCATAACATAAATATAAATTTACATTAGGTTTACCGGCCAAGAAAAACTCCTGTTTAGCCAGAAGCCCTGCTCCGGCTATATCATACAAAACAACTTGTTCTGTATCATCCGGCAAATTATACCCTGATTCATGAGGATTTATCAGCGTAGCTTGGCCCGTTGACATATTCTCGGAAAACTTCGTTGTTTTACCTAAATATACTACTGTTTTTTTACCATTTTGTAAAATACTTTTTAAAACTTCCTCTTTATTTTTAGATATTCCCCGATAATCAGTAATATTCCGCTGTGGTTCCAAAGCCATAATCTGCAAATTCACAGATTCCTTGCCCATAAAATAATTTAGTCTGGGAGCAAAGGCCCACGCCCCTTCTTCCCCTGTATAAAAGCAGGGTAAATTAGCCCCTTCATGCCATAAAAGCCCTGTATATTGATAATTGCCATTAGCAATATTCAGACGTAAATGTTCATGTTCTTTGCCTATAAGATTTGCACTCAAAAGCTTAGCATTCGCGAAAGCAAAAACTGCCGAAGGGTTTCCCATACCACAAGGTTCCAAAAGACTTAAATCTTTAACAGCTTGTATAGTTATTTCCTGCTTTGCCGGGAAATAGTAATCAGGTCTAATCTCAGGCACATAGATTTTGCCCTCCAGCATTTTCTTCACCATCTGCTGGAAAGCCTTGCGGAAAAGCTCTATTTTATCAAGAGACAATGTTAATCCTGCTGCTTGCTTATGTCCCCCAAACTGCATAAGAAATTCTTTGCATCCTGCTAATGCCTCATACAGATTAAGAGGCGGTATACTACGGCAAGAACCTTTAGCCTTGTCCCCATCTTTTGTTAAAAGAATAACCGGCAAATCATATTTTTCTACAAGTCGGGAAGCAGCAATACCTATAACACCGGAATGCCAGTCCTCTTTAAAAAGCACTATGCCCCATTCCTGCTTAGGACCCTGTTGCAACATAGCATCCGCTTCTTCAAAGATTTTTTGGCTGATACCCTGTCTGGTGATATTTTCTTCATTAAGCATTTTTGCCAAGTCTTTAGCCTGACCAACATTATCACAAGTTAAA
>JALCSJ010000030.1 GCA_022653215.1 Acidaminococcaceae bacterium | reverse complement strand
CTTTCGATAAAGCAAACCGTTCAGCGGTAAATTCTTTTCGGGGACCGGGGCTGGAAGAAGGATTAAAGATACTGGCACAGATTAAAAAAGATTTGCAGGTGCCCATTATCAGCGATATTCATGAAACAAAACAAATAGACAAGGCTGCAGAAGTGTTGGATATTATGCAAATTCCTGCTTTTTTGTGCAGACAGACGGATTTAGTGTACCAGGCAGCCAAAACCGGAAAAGTTATCAACGTGAAAAAAGGCCAATTTTTAGCACCCTGGGATATGAAAAATGTAGTGGGAAAAGTAGAAGCAGCGGGCAATCACAATCTGCTCCTGACAGAAAGGGGTGCTTCTTTCGGCTATAATGCTTTGATAACTGATATGAGAAGTCTGCCTATCATGCGTTCTCTGGGTTATCCTGTGGTCATGGATGCAACTCACAGTGTGCAGATACCCGGCGGTAAAGGAACAAGTTCCGATGGTCAGAGTCAGTTTGTGCCAACTATGGCCAGATGTGCAGCTGCTGCCGGTATTGATGCTTTGTTCCTGGAGGTTCATGATAACCCGGCTGAGGCTTTGTCAGACGGACCCAATATGCTGCCTTTGGACAAGCTGGAAGCTTTGCTTACTGATGTTATAGCCATTGATAAAATCGGACGTAAGGAGTGAAATAAATGTTAGAACATGCCAAAGAAGCTTTAAAAATTGAAGCGGATTCAATTATGGCGTTGATTCCACGGCTGGATAATAATGTTACTGCGGCTTTGAATATGATTCTAGCCTGTCATGGAAGAGTAGTACTTACCGGTATGGGTAAAAGCGGCCTGGTAGCCAGAAAAATCGCTGCAACTTTTGCTTCTACAGGTACGCCGGCCCTTTTTCTTCATCCTGCTGAAGGTATTCACGGAG
The DNA here is from genome assembly GCA_022653215.1 of Acidaminococcaceae bacterium. Classification (GTDB taxonomy): domain Bacteria; phylum Bacillota; class Negativicutes; order Acidaminococcales; family Acidaminococcaceae; genus JALCSJ01. The sequence goes on along the minus strand of JALCSJ010000030.1, from coordinate 15,231 downwards.
ATTTAGGCATGGTAACTTGTGACGATGTAGTTTTAGCTTTGTCCAACAGTGGAGAAACAGCTGAGGTTTTGCATATTTTACCAAGTTTAAGAAGAATCGGAGCAAAAATCATTGCCATGGTTGGTAATTCTGATTCCACTTTAGCTAAACATGCAGATATTGTTTTAAATGTAGGAGTAGAAAAAGAAGCTTGCCCTTTGGGACTGGCCCCTACTTCCAGTACTACGGCGGCTTTGGCTTTCGGTGATGCCATGGCGGCAGAACTGCTGAGCTCCAGAAAATTTACCGCCAACCAATTTGCTATCTTTCATCCCGGTGGCAGCTTAGGAAGAAAGCTTCTGCTGAAAGTGGACGATATTATGCATAAAGAAAAAGAAAATCCTTTAGTTACAGGGGATATGAGTGTAAAAGATGCTTTATTTGTCATTACTTCCAAAGGCTTAGGCGCTGTTTCCGTAGTAGATAAAGATAAAAAGCTTATCGGTTTACTAACAGATGGAGATATACGCAGAGGACTTTCCAAAGGTTTTGCCTTTTTGGAAAGACCGGTGGAAGAAACAATGACCAAAAAACCAAAGACCATAGTCTGCGGTAAGTTGGCGGCAGAGGCTCTGCATCTTATGGAAAGCAATAAACCAAGACCTATTACGGTTTTGCCTGTACTGGATAAAGAAGGGCATTCTGTGGGACTTCTCCATATGACTGATTTGGTACACCAGGGGGTTGTTTAATATGCCGAAAAAATTAAATTTTTCTAACATTAAATTATTAGCAGTAGATGTAGACGGTGTTTTAACGGACGGAAGTATTATCATTGGTCAGGACGGGGAATTAAGCAAGCATTTTTCCGTGTTGGACGGACTGGGAATACGAGTGGCTATTCGTAAGGGACTGCAGTTTAGCATTATAACCGGCCGTCACAGTGAGATATTACTTCACAGGGCTATGGAACTCAACATCAGCTCTGTCTATGAAAATGTAGTAGACAAGGGTGAGACTCTGGTTCAGATTGCCAAAGAAGCAGGCATAGATATGGATGATGTGGCTTTTATGGGAGACGATCTTAATGATTTGTCTGCTCTGGATATTGCGGGAGCTTCCTTTGCTCCGGTAAATGCCGTAGATGATGTAAAAAAAATAGTGGACTATGTTACCGTTAAACCCGGAGGGGCCGGCGCAGTCCGTGAAGTAGTGGAAAAAATTTTAACAGACAAAGGTATCTGGCAGGATGTGGTTGCCAGCTACATAAAACGTGGTCAGGGAGATCAGCAGTAATGTTGTTATATTATTTCTTAAAATTCATTAGTTGGGTAATTTCCATATTGCCTTATAAATTTATTGTCCGTTTAGGTCGGCAATGTGGTAAACTATATTGGTATATTGCAAAAAAGCAAAGAATACGGGCTGAAGAAACCATTAAAGAATGTATGGGTTATACAGATGCCGAGGCTAAAAAAGTTATTCGCAGACTCTTTATGAATCTGGCCATGACTTTTATGGAAATGCTTTATATGCCTGCTTTGAACAAAGATAATATCAGAGGATTAGTTACATTTGACAAACCGGATATTCTTTGGGAAGCATTGGCAAAAAAGCACGGAGTTGTAATGCTGGCCTGTCATATGGACAACTGGGAATGGCTGGGAGCAGCTTTGGCTTTGAATGGGTTTCCTTTAAGTGCTGTAGAAAAGCCTCAGCCTAACAGGGTGTACAGCGATTTCATGAATGAACTGCGCAGAGGTGTGGGCCAGGAAATATTTGCCCGTGGTACCAGAGAGATTTTAGGCTGTGTCAGAGCAATGAAAAAAGGCAGAATGCTAGGCCTTATAGCTGACCAGGATGGCGGTTATAATGGCATATTCGTTCCTTTTTTTGGGAAGATGGCATCAACTCCTACAGGACCTGCCTATTTTGCCAGGAAATTCGATGCGCCTATTGTGCCGATTTTTATTGTCCGGAAACCTAATGGTTTTGGGCATCAGGTCTTTGTTGAAGATCCTATTTATTATGAACATACCGGCGATAATAAAGTCGATGATTATAATGTAACACTTAAAATGACGAAAGCTGTTGAAAATATTATTAGAAAATATCCTGACAATTGGATCTGGTTCCAGCATCGTTGGAATACTCCCTACGAAGGATAGGAGGACACCATGGGGTATATCCGGGAAAACAGAAAAACCATAGGCATGATAGCAGCCGGAATTTGCATTATGGGTGGTATTATTTTCTGGCTCATGCAGGAAAAAGGCATAATTCATAAGCCGCATACGCAAGTTCAGGAAGTAGCACCCCATGAAATTTTAAATTCTACAATAGCTGAAACCAAAAATGGCAAAAAGGTTTGGGAACTGACTGCAGATTCTATGATTTACGATAAAGAACGGGATGTGGACGTGGTTAAGGGAATCAAAGGAACCTTCTATCAGGAAGACGGCACCAGCATGACGGTGACAGCCGATGAAGGGGAAGTATTCCTAAAAAACAAAATGGTTGTCCTCACGAAAAATCCCAAAGGTGTAACCAGTGACAACGCAACTTTAAATGCAGAAAAAGTCACCTGGGATAATGAAAAACAACATGTAATTGCCGATGGCAAAGTGGTTATTACTAAAGATGACGTAATTGCCAAAGCCGAAAAAGCTACTATGGATGTGGCTATAAATAAAGCTAAACTGGAGAAAAAGGCCATGGTACAGAAGGGAGAGAAAAATCAATGAAGAAATATGGAACATTAATTTTAGGACTTTTATTAAGCATATCTTTTGCCTCTGCCGTTATGGCAGCAGAACCTTCTTCTATCTATGCGGACCAGATTGATTACGATTTCAGAAATGGTCAGGCCGTAGCTAAAGGCAATGTTTTGATTAAACGGGAAGGTGGCACTGCTACTTCCAAAGATGCCGATTATAATACCAATACAGGTAATGGCAAATTAACCGGCAGTGTAGTAGCTGTTAAGGAAGATTCCAAAGTTACCTGCCAGACTATGAATATAGCTGAAAAGGGAGACCATATTACAGCTATTGGCAATGCAGTATTAAAAAAAGCTGATAAAACATTAAGATCATCTCAAGTAGAATACTATGCCAAAAGAGAATTTGCAGAAACTGTTGGTGACTGGGCTCAGCTCAGCCTGGATGACGGAAGCACTCTTGATTCTGCTTATTTGAATTACAATATGAAAGATGGTATGGCTATGGGCCGGGGCAATGTGAGAATTGTCAGTCCTCCCAGAAAGCTTACCGCCCGGGGAGATCAGGCTTTTTACGATACTAAGGCAGATGATGGGACCATTAAACTAATCGGTCATGCTACTGCTACCCAAGACGGTGATACAGTTTCCGGTAATACTTTGACTTTAAAAGGCACAGGGAATCAGAAAGACCAGGTAGCTATTGCGGATGGCAATGTAAAACTAGTCTATGTACCTAAACCTGAACCAAAGAAGCCGGTAGTGGAACCCTACTACAGCATAGTAGGAGATTCTCCGGTGCCGGAAGAAACTTATAAACAGGGCAATTGGCCGGGAGAAACAATAAAAATCGGTGAGACAGCTTTAGCTTAAAGGAGATAATCTTGAAGATTCGTGCAGTGAATTTGGTAAAAGAGTATGAAGACCGCCGAGTGGTGGATAAGGTTAATATTGAAGTGGAACAGGGCAGCATTGTTGGACTGCTGGGACCTAATGGTGCAGGTAAAACAACAACCTTCTATATGATAGTTGGCTTGGAAAGTCCGGATAGCGGTCAAGTTTTTATTGATGATAAGGAAATTACCCATTTACCTATGTACCAGAGAGCTTTAGCCGGAATAGGCTATTTGCCTCAGGAGGCTTCTATTTTCAGAAAGCTGACGGTAGAAGATAATTTGCTGGCAATTTTGGAAGCAGTGGAGCCTAGCGCAGAGAAACGCAGAGCAAAAATGGAGTCTTTAATCAAAGAGTTCCACATAGAGCATATTCGCAAAAGCAAGGGCAGTGCTTTGTCAGGCGGTGAGAGACGTCGGGTGGAAATAGCCAGGGCCCTGGCTACTGACCCTGCTTTTATCCTTTTAGATGAACCTTTTGCCGGTATTGACCCTATTGCAGTAGCAGATATTCAATATATGGTGGCTCATTTGTCAGAGCGTGGCATTGGTGTACTGATCACCGACCATAACGTCCGAGAGACACTGAGCATTGTTAATAATGCTTATATTTTGAATAATGGTAAGATTTTGGTAGAAGGCAACAGTGAAGAAGTAGCCAATGATCCAATCGCCAAGAAGTTCTATCTGGGCGAGAAATTTAAGATGTGAGGAATAATTGATGCGTATTCTAGACAAATATATTTTAAAACAAATGATTCCCTTTTTTGTTTTCGGGGTAGCCACTTTTTCCACAATATTTGTTGCCAGCTCCTTCCTTTTTAGGGTGGCACAATATTTAACTGAATATGGTGCATCTTTTTCTTCCTTGTTCAGGCTATTTCTCTGTCTCATGCCGGAAGTAATAAATTATACATTTCCTATGTCTATGTTATTGGCTTCTTTATTAACCATGGGTCAGTTATCAGGCAATAGTGAAATTACAGCTATGCGCAGCGGCGGCATTAGCTTCCGCCGTATTTCCGCACCTGTTTTGATTGCCGGCTTCGTAGTCAGTATGTTTTCCGTAATCTGGGCAGAGAAAGTTGTGCCTCCGGCTAAAACGGAATATGAACGTATTGTTAATTATGAAATTAAAAATGATGCCAAACCAAAGGGTCAAGAACATGTTATTATTAAGTCCATTAAAGATGGCAAGCTTGATAGATTGACCTATGCACGTGCTTTCGATGAAAAAACAGGAGAAATGAAGGATATCACTGTAGAAGAATGGCAGGACGGAGAGATCGTCCGTATTCAAAAAACTCCTGCGGCCAAGTGGGTAAAAGGTACCTGGGTTATGGAAAAAGGTAGTGTGTCCGATCTTACCGGTAAAAATGGGGTAAGCCGTTCCATGACTTTCGGGGAACAGGTTCTCCCTATAACAGAAACTCCTAAAGAAATCACTTTGGACCAGAAGAGTGCTGACCAGATGACTATTGGTGAATTAAAACAATACATTGCAATCTTGAAAAGACAATTCCAGCCGACCAGTCAGTATTTAATGGAAATGTATGCCAGATTCTCTATTCCTTTAGCCAGTTTCTTTTTCGCTCTCATCGGTGCTCCTTTAGGAGTACAGTCTCAGCGGACAGGAGCGTCTATGGGACTGGGAGTTAGCGTTGTTATAATTTTCATTTATTATTCAGTTATGACTTTTATGACCGGCTTGGGCCGGGGTGGTGCTATACCGCCCCTTCTGGCTGCTATTATACCTAATGTTTTATGTTGTGTTTTAGGTGGCTGGCTGATCTGGAAAAAAGATAAATAAGTACTATAAATTCTAACAGAGGAGGAAGACCTTATGACCGGCGCCCTTTTAATTTTAGTTCTGGCTGTGATGGGAGGCGTTATTGCCTTTATTGCAGACAAGTTAGGCAGCAAAATAGGGAAAAAACGTTTAAGACTTTTCGGTCTAAGACCACGTTATACTTCTGTTTTAATGACGATTATTTCCGGAATCCTGATTGCCGTTGTTACCATGAGCATACTTACGGTATCTTCTCAGTCAGTTCGTACGGCACTTTTTGGTATGAAACAGTTACAGGCAGATATTGCTGATTTAACTAAAATCAAAGATGATGCATTAAAAGAAGTGGATTCCCAAAAAAGTAAAATTACTGATTTGGACGGACAAATAAAAAAAGCTACGGAAGAATTGGCAGCTGCTAATTCTCAAAAGGAAGCTGCCCAGAGCCAAAAAGCACAGGCTGAACAAGAACTTGCCTCTATGCAGGAACGCTATAATGAGGCTCAGACTAGATTGAATGCAGCTCAGGCCAGACTAAGCGCTGCTCGGGCTCAGATTGCCACAGTGGAAACTGCCAGAGATAACTTAAAAGGCGAAGTTAATGAACTGGAAACAGCCACGAAAAAATTGCGGGAAGGAATGGTTGCCATCCGGGAAGGCAATGTGGTCTTTAGGAGCGGTGAAGTGCTGTTTGCCGGAGTAATGAAATCAGGCCTGAATGATACAGAAAATAAAGCGCAGATGAATACTTTCTTAACAGCGGCTAATAACGCTATAGCGGGGAATGCCGGTGCTACAGAAGGGACTCAGGTCCTTTGGCTTGATAAAGAAATTGTGGAAAATGCTCTTAAGAATTTGGCAGCAGGTCATGGTAATTATTATGTGAGAGTAGTTGCAGCAGGAAATATTATTTCCGGAGAACTGGCTGCCTGCAACCTGGAAATGGTCAAAAACAGAGAGGTATTTGATGATGGCAAGGTTATTTTGCGGCAGAATATTACTGTTGACCCTGAATCTCAGGAAGTAGATTTAGCATTGCTGGCTTTCTTAAAAGATGTAAATACAGCGGCTCAGCAGGCCGGTGTAGTACCGGATCCTCTTACCGGAAAAGTAGGAGCCATTCGTAGTGGAGAGTTGACGGAAATCAGTACCAGAATACGTAAAGCCGGAGGACGGGTGGAATTGGTGGCAAGAGCCAAAGGTGATATTACGGTAGCCGGGCCTGTGCTTCTCCATGTTGAGGTGCATAAAAATGAGCAATAAAGTACTGCTGGGCATTGACCCTGGGCGAAGTAAAACCGGGCTGGCCTTAGTAGATTTACAAGGCAATGTTATTGCCTATGAAGTTGTTTTAATGATTAATTTTGTTGAAGAATTTAAAAACTTTATTAATGACTATGAAATAGAACACTGCATAATGGGTAATGGTACAACTTCCGATAGTATGGAGAAGACTTTGCAAAAGTTGTTGACGGTTCCTGTGACAATTGTGGACGAAGGACACAGTACGGAAGAAGCCAGAAAGCTTTATTGGCAGGTTAATCCGCCCAAAGGTTTACGCAAGCTGCTGCCCACCAGTATGCAGGTGCCGCCGGAGAACTTGGACGGTTTGGCAGCGGTAGTGTTGGTTAAAAGATATTTGAAAATGTAAAAGAGGTTAAGTGTTAAATAGTATTTTAGAGGAACAGATTTGTAGGTTATCAGTGTGCGACAAAAGTGCACATTGTAACCACAAATCTGTTCCTTTTTGCATATTGCTTTAAACAAAGATAAATACTTGAATTATCTCGTCTTTTGTACACACTAAGTACATATAAAAATATATTAAAAAATAATTAAAAATATATTGACTTTTCCACAATCTTTGCTATAATAAAAAAGAAGCGTAAAAGCGCTTCGTACGACTTCAAATTTGCCCTGTCATTGGCAGCCGGCATTTGTAAAGCCGCTTTATCATGTGTAGAGGAAACAAGGTCACTCTGCTCGGAGAAATTGGTTGCACAAGAGCCCAGAGCTACAGACAAGGTAAAAATCTAATCCTTAAGGGGGATTTACACATGAAAAAATCACTAGTTTTAGCAATGGCAATGGCCTTAGGCGTTTCTGCAACCGCATTCGCAGCTAACCCCTTTTCCGATTTACCTGCCGGTCACTGGGCCTATGCTTCTGTAGCAAAGCTGGCCACAGCAGGAGTTATTGATGGGTATCCCGACGGAACTTTTAAAGGGGATAAAACCATGACCCGTTATGAAATGGCGCAGATTGTGGCTAAAGCCCTGGCTAAGGGTGCTATTAATTCTGACGACAAATTAATTGGTGAATTTGCCGATGAGCTGGATAACCTGGGAGTCAGAGTGTCCAAGCTGGAAAAACAAGCTGACAATGTAAAAATTACAGGTAATTTCCGTCTTCACTATGCTAATACTAAAATCAAGAACAATTATGATGATGACAGAACAGAATACAAAGGCAATTTCCGTTCCCGATTATTCTTTACAGGGGAAATAGATGATAATTGGAAATATGTTGGTATGCTGCAAAATGATCAGGTTATTGCCCAAAATGGCATGGATGACAATAAAACAGGAAGCAGTGTCACCAAGTTCCAACGGGCTTATTTGGAAGGTAAATTCGGTGATAATCTTACTATCACCGGTGGTCGTTTTGGCACGTTTATTGCCGACGGCAATGTGTATGATGACAGAGTGGATGCAATCAAGGCCGAAATAGGCAAGAATATTAAGTTTACCGCTGAATATGGCAAAATGGCTAATAAAGATGTGGTATGTAACTGCAAAGAACATATGGATGATATGGAATCTTTAGCTGATAAATATTATAGATTAGGACTAGGCGGTAAGTTTGGTAATTTTAGCTTAGAGACTAATTATGTAAAAGCGCAAAGTGTAAAGGCTATGGATATGGGATATACAGATGATAAAATTTGGACCATTGGTGCTGACTATACCGCAGGTGCTTTTAATGCCGGTCTTACTTATTTAAAAGGTGATAATGAGGTTATTGAAAAAAGAGACTATAGCCAGAACGGCTGGGTGGCCAAGTTAGGCTATGGCGAGGCTAAATCTGATAAACCGGGTTCCTTTGGTATTTACACAAAGTACTATGATCAGGGTGCTTCTACCGTCATTTCCCACACCATGAGTGGGGCTTATGATTATTTCGGAGCTCAGGGTTTCAAGGGCTACATGGTAGGAGCTAACTGCGCTATCTTTAAGAACATGGTAGCTGCTTTAGAATATTATGATCTAAAAGGCAAAGAAGATAATGAAGACAAGGCTAGAACAATTTGGACCGAATTAATGGTAACATTCTAGGAAAAGGAAAATAATAAAAGCAGCCTTAAACCAAAATAGCACTCTCAATTGAGAGTGCTATTTTGGTTTGTCACAGTTTGTACAAAAAGTAAAAAAAATGCAGAAAAGATTTGTGAATAAATTGTGAAATAAATTTCTGATGTACATTTTCAGGACATTGTCAGGAACGTGCCGTTACACTTTAAAACAAGGACTAGAGCCATTTCAGGGCTAATTAAGATGTAACCTTATTGTCAGAAATTGTACTGGCCAGTCAGCAGGCTAGGCCTGAATTTAACACGAAAAACTTGCTTTTTCACACAACGTGTGGTAATATGTCTCCAGGTAAGAAATTACCTAGAATTTACATTGCTAATGAGTGAGAAGCAAAGTGAATGATCGGAAGAAGAGTAGAGGAAACAAGGTGACTCGCACGAATCGACCGAACTGAAGCAGAGCAACTTCCCCATAAGCATTGTAAAAATATATAATCCTTAAGGGGGATTTTGTTATGAAAAAGACTTTAGTTTTTGCAATGGCAATGGCTTTGGGCGTTTCTGCAACTGCTTTCGCAGCTAACCCGTTCTCTGATTTACCTGCTGGCCACTGGGCTTATGCTTCTGTAGCTAAATTGGCTGCTGCTGGTGTTGTTGATGGTTATCCTGATGGAACCTTCAAAGGCGACAAGACCATGACTCGTTATGAAATGGCTCAAATCGTTGCTAAAGCTTTGGCAAAAGGTGCTATCGGCGCTGATGACAAATTAGTTGGCGAATTTGCTGACGAATTAGACAACTTGGGCGTTCGCGTTGCTAAGTTGGAAAAGAATGCTGACAACGTTAAGATTACCGGTAACGTTCGTTTGAGCTACAAAGACAGCCAATATGACAGCCTTGGAGTTGACGGAGCACATGATGCTAGACTTCGTACTCGTTTGTTCTTAACCGGTGAAGTTAATGACAACTGGCATTATGTAAGCTTGTTAGAAAACAACCAACGTTTTGCTAAGAGCGGCATTGCTGATCACGAAGCTGGCGATGATGGTACTGCTTTTGATAGAGCATACTTAGAAGGTAATCTTGGCAAGAACGTAAAGATTACTGCTGGTCGTTGGAACGATACCATTGCTGAAGGTAACGTTTATGATGATCGTGTAGATGGTATTAAAGCTGAATTTGGTAAGAAAGTAAAATTGACTGCTGTATACGGCAAGATGGCTAATAGCCAACAAAACCTGTATGGCAATGCTACTGGTGCTGTTGCAGATAAGTACTATCGCGTTGGTTTGGGCGGCACATTTGGTGGCCTAGGCTTAGAAGCTAACTACATCAAAGCTGACCAAGTAACTGCTATGGGTCAAGCTAATGATGATGATAAGATTTGGACCATCGGTGCTAACTATGACATCAACAAATTCAACATTGGTGCTATGTACTTAAAAGGCAGCAATGATACAATCGATGCTTTAGACGGTTCTCAAACTGGTTGGGTTGCTAAATTGGGTTATGCAGGAGCTCAAGCTTCTAAACCTAATAGCTGGGGTGTTTATGCTAAATACTACAACCAAGGTGCTTCCACCGTTATTGCTCATACTATGAACGGCGATTATGGCGTTTTCAATGATGGACAAGGCTTCAAGGGTTACATGGTTGGCGCTAACTACGCTGTAGCTAAGAACATGGTTGCTGGCGTTGAATACTATGATTTGAAGAGCAAGGGCGATAGTGATGTAACTGCTAAGACCATTTGGTCTCAATTGGTAGTAACATTCTAATTCTAAATTAGGATAAGTTCTTAAGAACTGAATAACTAATTAAAGCAGTTTTCGATATGAAAATATCGGAAACTGCTTTTTTTGTGTGCAAAATTTTAAAAAATAAGATAAAACTATTGACAAGGTTTAAGAAAATGTTATACTGATAATGAAAAAACAAACAGTCAATAAGGCAAACAAACAGTTTGTAATAAAAGTAGGGAAGGAGAGAACGACTGATTAGATGCTGATATATACACCTTTATAAATTAAAATATAAGGAGGGAAAGTTTATAATGGCTAATGAAGTAAAAGAAACAAAAGAATTGCAAGTGAAAAAAAGCCTTTTCCAAAGATTTTTGGATAAGGTTGAAGTTGTAGGCAATAGTTTGCCTGATCCTGTAATTATCTTTGCTGTTTTAACTTTTGCCGTAACCGTGGTTTCGTTAATTGGTAGTATGGCCGGTTGGTCGGTAATTCATCCTACTACCGGAAAAAAGTTAGTAGTATTTAATTTACTTAGTCCGGCAGGCATCCAGTATATGCTAAGTAATTGCTATCAAAATTATACAAAATTTGCTCCTTTTGCTATTGCTATGCCCTTATTTCTAGCAGTTGGCATCATGGATAAATCCGGTCTTCTGGAATGTGTCTTTATTGGTGTAGGTTCTCGTGTGCGTGGTCGTTGGCTGACTATGACCATAGTGTTTGTTGGTATTATGTCTAATTTTATGTCTGATATCGGATTTGTTATGCTGCCTCCTTTAGCTGCCATGCTTTTTGCGGCAGTAGGCAGAAATCCTATTGTTGGTATGTGCTGTGCCTATGCTTCTGTAGGCTGTGGGTTGGCGGCAAACTTATTAATCGGTATTTCTGATGCTCGTATGGCGGCCACCTCTCAAGCTGCAGCACAGATTATTGACCCTAAGTTTATTGTGCTTCCTACCTGTAACTGGTATTTTATTATTGCGGCTTGTCTGGTACTTACCCTTATTGCAACTTTTGTAACTGATAGTATTTTGGAACCTCGTATGGGAAAATGGGATCCTGCCATGGGTGAAACTGACATAAAGGTAGAGGATTTGGATTCTTATGAAGCTACTCCGGAACAAAAGAAAGGTATGAAAGCTGCTGCCTTGACAATTTTCATTATGCTGGTGATTTTTGCTATAGGTTGTCTTCCTGATTGGGGATTTTTGTGCAATGCTAAAGGCCAATCGGTATTTTCTGTAAGAGGAACACAATTAGGTGCTATTGTTACTACCATGTTGCTTTTCATTGCTGTTCCTGCTACTGTACATGGCAAAGTTGCCGGAACAATTCCCGATGGCAAAGCATTTGGCGCTGCTATGGCCAAAGGTTTAAAAGATGTAGCTTCCTTTGCAGTATTATGTTTCTTTGCCGGTCAATTTACCGGATGGTTTATTCAAAGCAACTTAGGTCCTATTGCCGCAATTGCCGGAGCTAATTTAATTAAAGCAAGCGGTTTGGGCGGGTTGCCATTGATGCTGATTTTGATTGTTGTCTGCATGATTTTGAATCTGTTGGTGCCAAGTGCCAATGCTAAATATTCTTTGCTGGCACCGGTTATTGTTCCTATGTTTATGATGCTGGGTTATTCTCCGGCTCTTACTCAAATGGTTTATCGTATTGGTGATTCCATTACCAATGCAATTACTCCTTTGATGGCATATTTTGCTTTAATGCTGGCTTTGGTAAAAACCTATGATAAAAAGGCCGGTATGGGGACTTTGATGTCCCTGCTCATGCCTTATACTTTATTCTATTTTCTTGGCTGGGTAATCCTTTTTAGCCTTTGGTTCTTAAGCGGTTTACCTTTGGGACCCGGTGGAGAACTCTACCTTTAATTTAAGCCAAAATGATTGATTATAGAAGGAGAAGAGAACTATGAAAATCGCAAAAATTGAGTATATTCCTATTAGGGTACCAAAAGTAGGAACTAAAGATGGCAGTTTTAAAACTGCTTTGGGAAATAATCCTTTTGGCGATGCTGCTCTGGTTTTGCTGCATACAGATAATGGAAAAGTGGGATTAGGTGAAGTTTCTTCTATCTGGGACAGCTATGGCAGCGGCCTGGTTCGCAGCATTGGACAAAAAATTGCCGATAGTGTAATAGGAGTGGATATACATCATATTACGGAAGCTTTGACCAGAATGGACAAGGCCGTGGCCTGGAGCAGAAATGCCCTGTGCCTAAAGGCAGGTATAGAAATGGCCATGTATGATTTGTTTGGCAAAGAAATCAATCTGCCTGTTTATGAACTGTTAGGCGGCAAACGTCGGGAAAGCATTCCTTTGTCCCATTCTGTAGCCATGGGAACTATGGAAGAGAGAGTAGCCCAGGTAGAAAAACATGTGAAAGCCGGTTTTAAGACAGTCAAGGTAAAAGTAGGCCTAGACTTTAAAAATGATTTGGCCACTGTAAAAGCTATACGTACCCAATTCGGTCCTAAGCTGGGCATTAGAGTTGATGCTAATATGGGCTGGCGTGATGAGAAAGCACTTCTCTATGTAGCAGGAGAATTAGAAAAATTGGGTGTTCTTTCTATTGAACAACCTTTTGGACCGGATGAATTGGACAAATTAGCCAGTCTCAGACTGCGCTGTCCTATTCCTTTAATGCTGGATGAAAGTATTTGGGGACCGGAAGATGCTTTAAGAGCCGTGAGACGTGAAGCCGGAGATATCTTCAATGTGTATGTAAGTGAGTCAGGGGGATTGTACAAAGCCATGGAAATAGCTAATATGTGCCATACAGCAGGCATTGGTTTTGCCATTGGCAGTATGCCGGAATTCGGCATAGGCACAGCTGCAGAGGTTCAGCTTGGGACTGCTGCTCCCAGTATTGATCATCCCAGCGATGTAATCGGAAATCAGTATTTTACTGACGACATTATCAATGAAACTTTACCGGTGGAGGATGGTTGTGCTTTAAGTATTGAGCAGCCCGGTTTAGGCGTAACCTTAAATTGGGATAAAGTAAATAAATATCGTACTGATAAATAAAATTGTTAATCTAAGATGAGGTGAAAATTCATGATAAAAGATAATTTTGCGGATGAAATTAAAGATTTGGAATTTCTGGATTTTGCTGTGAGTTTTGGCCGTCCGCCCGTTCCCTTTACAGGTGAGTGGGTTAATAAAGAAAATCTTTTAAAAGAATTAAGGAGAAATTATATTAAACAATCTGCTCCTTATCATGTGTTGTCTAAAGCTTATGAGGCTAATTACGGCAATGCTTTGCTGCTGCAAGACATTGGCAAAGATACGGAAGAGATGATTCCTACCTGGGTTGTAGTTCCCAGTGAGGATGCTATGGGCTGTTCTCCCAGTGCTTTTGTAGACAAAATGAAAGCAGCGGGAGTTAGGGCTATAAGATTGTTTCCATCTTCAACAGGAAACCCGGCTAAGGCTACGCGGTATGCCTTTACCAAATGGTTTTATGGTGACTACTTTGCGGAATTTGAACGTCGGGAAATTCCTCTTACTGTGGAATTTTCTCCTAACCGCCGGGATGAGCCTGACTGGCCCAAACTTTACGGGGTAGCCAAAGAATTTCCTAAACTACAAATAGTTTTGGCTGACGGGTTCCAAAGAACAGCCTGGACTTTGATTAAATTGTTAAAAGAGTGTCCGAATCTCTATGTACAGACTTCAGGACTGGATGTTCATCGGGAATTGGAATATATGGTAGAAAAAGTTGGACCCCAACGTTTTATTGCCGGTTCTAAGTTCCCTGTATCCACCATTGGTACTATGGTGGGACAAGTCTTATTCTCTAATTTGACTTTTGAACAAAAAAAGTTAATCGCCGGTGACAATGCTCGTCGTATTATGCATTTAACCATGAAGAAAGGGGAGAATTAATATGAAACAGTATAGAGTAATTGATTCTCATGCTCATATGGGTCCTATTTGGAATTTCTATTTACCTTTTAACAATGAGTATCAAATGTTGGAAAATATGGACAGATTAGGAGTAGATACAGTAGTATTTTCTTCTAATATGGCTATTTCCGGTGATCCGGTTTTAGGCAATAAATATACTTTGGAAGTTTGTCGTCGTCATCCGGGTCGTTTTCTGGGACAATACATGGTGAATCCTAATTATCCTGAACTATTTGATGAAGAAGTACCTAAATATTTTGCTCAGAAAGAAATAGTAGGGTTTAAAGTACATCCGGAATTATCCGGAGATTATCCTTTGAACGGGAAAAACTATGAAAAAATGTTCCGCTATGCCAGCGAGCATCATATTCCCATTTTGAGTCATACTTATTTTGGCGGCGATAGATTAAATGTCTTTGAAGAATTAGCTAAGGAATATCCTGATGCCAATTTGATTATTGGACATGGTGCCATGGACTTGGGAACAGGTCATTGCATTGAATTATGCAATAAGTATCCTAATCTCTATTATGACTTGTGCAGCCCTGTAAATAAACGCTATGGGGCACTACGTATGGTGGATAGAGAGTTAAATCCGGATAAGGCTATTTATGGGACAGATGGTCCCTGGAATGATCCCGCCGTGAGTCTGGGTTCGGTAATTCTCAGCGGTATTGATCCGTTAAAACTGAAAAAATGGTTCAGCGGTAATTTCTTGGGTTTGTATACCAGAGCAGCTGCTGTGCTTAAATAATAAAGGCTTTGAAAAATAAATTCCGTTATAAGCAAAGGAGCTAATATGGATATTTATGCAAGTATAGCCCAAAACGCCATAGAATTGCCTCCCCCTACACAACCTAAAGGACACTATGGTA
>JALCSJ010000029.1 GCA_022653215.1 Acidaminococcaceae bacterium | reverse complement strand
AACATTATCGATATCTTCAGCGCTAGCTACGCCTTCCATCAAAGTATAGATAGCTTCGTTAATCATAGGAATCATAACTCTGTTGCCTACGAAACCGGGAGCATCGTTAACTTTAACAGGGCTCTTGCCCAAATCAACTGCCAGTTGGAAAATAGTATCAAATACTGCTTGGTCACTGCCTAAACCTTTGGTAACTTCAACCAGCTTCATAACAGGAGCAGGATTAAAGAAATGCATACCAACGAATTTAGCAGGTCTCTTGGATACGGAACCTAATAAAGTGATAGGCAAAGAAGAAGTGTTGCTGGCGAAAATAGTAGCTTCCGGGCAGTTTTCAGCAAGAACGCTGAAAATTTCTTCTTTCTTTTTCAAATCTTCAGTAGTTGATTCTACAACTAAATCAACATTGCAGGTTTCCTTATTTAATTCAATAACAGGAGTAACATTAGCCAAAACTGCTTGCTTTTGTTCTTCGGTCATCTTGCCTTTTTTTACACTGCGGTCCAAGCTCTTGGTTACATGAGCGATACCGGCATCAGCAGAACGTTGGCTGCTGCCACGTAAACCTACTTTGAAACCCTTTTGTGCAAATACTTGAGCAATACCGCTGCCCATTTGTCCTGTACCAATTACTAATATTTTTTTAATATCCATTATTAGAATGCCTCCTAAGTTTAATTGTTTTAAAAAATATCGCGCCCGCCCATGGCCAATGTCATGAAGCGAGGGCGCGATAATATTAATTTTTATTTTTCTTCAGTCAGCAAAGCACGGGAAATAACGATTCTTTGAACTTCGTTAGTTCCTTCGTAAATTTGGGTAATCTTAGCATTACGCATCATGCGCTCAACAGGATAATCAATGGTGTAACCATAACCACCGTAAACTTGAACAGCTTCGGTAGTAACTCTCATTGCTACATCAGATGCGAAGGTCTTAGCCATAGCAGCTTCTTTAGCAAAGGGTTTGTGATCTTGTTTCAGGCATGCGGCACGATATACCAAGAAACGAGCTGCGTCGATTTCAATTGCCATGTCAGCAAGTTTGAAAGCGATAGCTTGGAACTTGGAAATAGATCTGCCAAATTGTTCACGTTCTTTGGAATATTTAATAGCGTTTTCCATAGCGCCTTCAGCAATACCCAAAGCTTGAGCAGCAACACCGATACGGCCGCCGTCCAAAGTATCCATAGCAATATGGAAACCTTGACCAACTTTGCCTAACAGGTTTTCTTTAGGAATCTTGCAATCTTGGAATACTAACTCAGCAGTAATGGAAGTATGACCACCCATCTTCTCTTCCAATTTACCAAAGCTGAAACCGGGAGTGCCTTTTTCCACTATGAAAGCAGAAATGCCTCTGTTGCCTGCAGCTTTGTCAGTCATAGCGAAGATTACATAAATGTCAGCTTCTTTACCATTGGTAATGAATATCTTGTTGCCATTCAATACATAGTAGCCGCCGTCTTCTTCATGATAAACAGCTGTAGATTGCTCAGCACTGGCATCAGTACCGGCAGAAGATTCGGTTAAACCGAAAGCACCCAGCTTTTCGCCGGTAGCAAGAGGAGTAAGGAACTTTTGCTTTTGTTCTTCTGTACCAAACATGAAAATAGGAGTAGCGCACAGAGATACATCAGCAGAAAGGGTAATACCCATACCATCATCAACCTTGGATAATTCTTCTACTGCTAAAATATAGCTCAAAACATCCAAACCTGCTCCACCGTATTCTTCGGGGAAGCATGCTCCGGCAAAGCCGGCTTCCAACATTTCGTTTACCAAAGCGCGATCAAAAACGTGGTTTTTATCACGTTCACCAATCGTAGCGGCACATTTTGTTTCCACAAAATCCTTCGCTGAATCTCTAATCATTTCCTGATCTTCTGTAAGATTAAAATCCATAAAGCAAAACCCTCTTTTCTATAATTTTACTTTTTTTGAAAACTAAATTATTTAGCAAGGTTCTCAACTACAGTAGCAGTACCTTGACCACCGCCAATGCACAAAGTAGCAAGACCATAGGTCTTCTTTTCGTGCTTTAAAGCATATAACAGAGTAACAAGAATACGAGCACCGCTGGCTCCGATAGGATGTCCAATAGCGATAGCGCCGCCATGGATGTTGGTCTTAGCAGGGTCAAAGCCTAATTCTCTGCCGCATTCTACGAATTGAGCAGCGAAAGCTTCGTTAGCTTCAACTAAATCCATATCTTTTACAGTCAAATTAGCCTTCTTTAAAGCTTTACGAGAAGAAGGAATAGGACCGGTACCCATAATCTTAGGATCAACACCGGCAGAAGCATAGGAAACGATCTTAGCCAAAGGCTTCAGACCTAGTTCTTTAGCTTTGTCAGCACTCATGATAACCATAGCAGCTGCACCATCATTAATACCGGATGCGTTACCTGCTGTTACAGTACCACCATCTTTTTTGAAGGCGGGTTTTAATTTAGCAAGACCTTCTTTAGAAGAGCCTTCTCTGGGAAATTCATCAGTATCAAAAACGAATTCTTTTTTCTTTAATTTAATATTAATAGGAACAATTTCTTCCTTGAAAGAACCGTCTTTGTTGGAAGCGCATGCTCTTTCTTGAGATCTTAAGCTTACTTCATCTTGTTCTTCACGAGTTACATTAAATTGTTCAGCAATGTTTTCAGCGGTAATGCCCATGTGATAGTTATTGAAAGCATCCCACAGACCATCTTTAATCATTTCATCGGTTAATTTGCTGTCGCCCATACGTAAACCCCATCTAGCCTTGTTGGAAGTTACATAAGGAGCATTGGACATACTCTCCATACCACCTGCAACGATAATATCTTCGTCGCCGGCTTTGATAGCTTGTGCTGCCAATTCAACGCATTTCAGACCGGAACCGCAAACTTTGTTAACGGTAAAGCTCGGTACATCAATGGGAAGACCAGCGCCAATAGCTGCTTGTCTTGCTGGGTTCTGACCTAAACCAGCTTGTAAAACATTACCCATAATTACTTCGTCAACTTGCTCAGGTTTCAGATTAGCTCTTTGAACTGCTTCTTTGATTACGATAGCTCCTAATTGTTGTGCTGAAAGTGATGCCAAGGACCCACCAAAACTGCCTACTGCTGTTCTTACTGCACTTACTATAACTACTTCGCGCATAACTTAAACCATCCCTTCTAAAATGTATTTACTCATACAATGTTAATATAGTAACATCGTTTTAAGTCAACCAATTAATTATACCATAAAATAACCTTCTTTATCAACAATTGATAAAAGAAATTATATCAGTGATATAAGATTAAACTAATTATCTGTTTCAATTATACCTTAAAATTATGCCTTGTGTTTTCTGAAAATTTATAATTATTTTCTGATATTTTAAACATTTTTTGAAAAGAACTTAGAAAAGCCACGAATAGAGAAAGTAGCATACTGCTGCCACTACAAAAAATATAGAAAAAACCGGCAGGAGAAAAATCAAAATGCCTAAAATTGCCAGAATGATAAGGACAATCCAGATAATACTGGTACCATTGAACACTTTAAAATGTATATTGCTCTTTGGGGAATTTTCCTCTTCTCGTCTGGCTTTTTCTTCTTCCTGGTCGTAAACTTTATATTCTGTGTCCCCTTCTTCTTTGGCTGTTTCAATGGTAATGCCGTCAAAAGTATCTCGTTCCTGTTTGGAAAGAACTTGGGGTTCTTCAGGAGTATTGGGTGCCTGACAGTTAGGACATTCTTTTAAACCGTCCTCATATTCAAACCCGCAATTTTTGCAAATCATAGTTGTCCTCCTAATTTAACTTTTCAGCGAACATCATCATAAGAAACCCTTCTTCATTACAATAACGAGGATCATGAGTTTCCAACTTCAACTTTTCTTTTATAGCTGCCGACACGCTGCGCAGGGATGCTAAAGGCACGTGCCAGCACATATTGGCAATGCTTTGGGGGGAATAGCTGTACACCCCGTTCAACCGCACGTAATTCTCCACTACCCCTGAAGCCCAGACTTCCGGTGAACGAATGGCATTGGTCTCCAAAGCGGAAAAATCCTTCCACAATCTGGTGGCTAAGGACACATCACGATAGGAAAAATGCTGGGGCATCATCATTTTCTCAATACAGATAACTACCTCATCTTTACAGGCTGTACTGCTCTCCGGGATGTAGTTTTGAACCTTTGTTTCATAATTAAAGGTTCCCAGCTGGAAGGAATGAGCCGCATAATAGGTCAGCCTTCTCACTACCATAGGATGCCTTGCTACGAAATCTTCTTTTGTACCGGCAGGTTCCTGAATTTTATACCAATTATAAAAATTTTCCAGTTGGTCTTTCAGTCGTTTTCTCCCGATTTTAGGAATTTGGAAACAACGGACATAGTTCATGACCATGGTTTTGTTATAGAAAATATGCCCGATAATCAGCATATCTTTTGTATCCATATCTTCACTTAAAGGCAGGTTCAGAACATAACTGTCATCCGTCAAAAAGTCCCGGCACAAATACAGGTCGTCATCCTGAATCTCTTCCACCATAAAAAGTGCCAATCTGGCCTTGCATAATTCCTTAACCAAAGCCTGATAATGGCTTTCTCCCAAGTCAGCAAAATGTTCTAAAGGGGTCTTGTCATCTCTGATCAGGTGGTAGTCAAAAAGAAAATAGTCCCAGAAACACTGCCAGAACTCTTCGCTTTCTGCTTCTTCCATGCGCTTTTCCCGATTGGCAAAGCCCTGATAAAAGAACACCGCACGCTCCAGATCAAGATTAAAGGAATCTTTCTGGAAAAATTTATGCAATTCTTCCAAAAGGAGGGACAAAGTCTCCCCTACGTTTAAAAATATTTTATTGGGGGAGTCAGGCATGGCCTCTTCATTACGTTTTTCTTCTCCCGGCAGAAATTCTCCGCCTGAAGAAATAATGGCTAAAGTCCCGTCATCCCGTAAAAGCATGTTTTGAGCCAAACGTGGTGACAAAGAGCTGCTAATGGCATGTTCATTTTTCAGATAAACAAACAAATCACCAATAACTCCCAGAAAATTCTTAACGTTTTTATATGTAACAGGAAAGTCGGAAACGTTTCTGCCGGACCAGGCCACAATGTCAACTAAATCATCGGCATTTAAATCTCCTAGATACTTTTCACCGTGACCTAGGTAAATACAAAGCATGAGAATATAACCCCACTCTTTTTGCAAAGTAGGATCATTTTTCCCGTGCCAGGCTTCCCTACGCAGAAAACCTTCTGCATATTCTCTCCTGAGCACCTGGTTCCAACCATCGTCATTATCGTAAAAATCTGCAACTAAATCATATACATTATCCATATCATTCACACTCTGACAAGCTATTTATTCAGGCAGGGCCGAGGGACAAATATCTACCAAAGGGCAATTGCTGCACAAAGGTTTTCTGGCTTTGCAGATTTTTCTGCCGTGCCAGATGAGCCAATGATGAGCCTCGCTCCATTTGTCCTGAGGAATTACCTTTTGGAGTTCTTTTTCCACAGCCAAGGGATCCTCACCCCGGGCCAGTCCTAACCGCTTGGCCACCCGAAACACATGGGTATCCACGGCGATGGCCGGCATGCCAAAAGCCACGCTCATAACCACATTGGCGGTTTTCCGTCCTGCACCCGGCAGAGTTACCAGCTCTTCCATAGTGCGGGGTACTTGTCCGCCGTAAACCTCTTCCAGTCTGTGGCAGGTAGCCAGGATGTTTTTAGCCTTGGCATGGTAAAGACCACAGTCATGAATAAGGGTTTCCATTTCTTCCTGAGTCAGTTCTCCCATTTTCTTAGGAGAATTGTACTTGGGAAACAAACGGGCCGTTATTACGTTAACTCTTGTATCTGTACATTGAGCCGATAAAATAACAGCTACCAACAGCTCAAAAGGACTACTATAATTAAGGGCACTTTTAGTACCCTTATAGGTTTCCTCCAGTATTTGTAAAATCGCTGCTTGTCTATCTTTTTTTCTCAATTGGTTAAACTCCTTACAGGAGCAGGAATCCTCCCGCCTCTGTTAATAAAGGTTTCAGCCTTGCTGGTGTTTACTTTCATAATAGGTGCATAGCCTAACAGTCCGCCAAATTCAACTTTGTCCCCTACTTTTTTACCGGGTACAGGAATCAGACGTACTGCTGTTGTTTTGTTATTAATCATACCAATGGCTGCTTCATCGGCCATAATCGCCGAAATTGTGGCAGCTGTTGTATCACCGGGAATGGCAATCATATCCAGACCTACAGAGCAAACGCAGGTCATAGCTTCTAGTTTTTCCAAAGTCAGGCAGCCAACTTCTGCAGCATGAATCATGCCTGCATCTTCGCTGACAGGTATAAAGGCTCCGCTTAGGCCACCTACATAGCTAGATGCCATAAGACCGCCCTTTTTCACCGCATCATTCAGCAATGCTAAGGCAGCAGTAGTTCCGGGTCCCCCACAGCACTCCAAGCCTATTTCTTCTAGGATATGAGCAACACTGTCACCCACAGCCGGTGTAGGTGCCAGGGATAAATCTATAATACCGAACTGAGTATTAAGCCGCTTAGCAGCTTCCTGAGCTACTACTTGGCCAACTCTGGTGATTTTAAAAGCAGTTTTTTTAATAGTTTCTGCCACAGCGCCAATGTCCTGTCCTCTGACAGCCTCTAATGCATATTTTACAACACCGGGTCCGGAAACACCTACATTAATAACGCTTTCCGGTTCTTCTACACCGTGAAAAGCCCCTGCCATAAAAGGATTATCCTGAACAGGATTGCAAAACACAACAAGTTTGGCACAGCCTAGGGCATCTTTATCTGCAGTCAGTCTGGCTGTTTCCTTCACAATCTGTCCCATTTTCTTTACGGCATCCATGTTTAGGCCTGCTTTAGTAGAACCGATAGCTACGGAAGAACATACTAAATCCGTGGTAGCCAAAGCTTCAGGAATAGAATTAATTAAAATATTATCACCTTTGGTAGCGCCTTTTTGTACCAGGGCAGAAAAGCCTCCGATAAAATTCACGCCTACAGCTTTAGCTGCTTTGTCCATAGCTGCCGCCAGTTTTACATAACTGTCAGCTTCGCAGGATTCACCGACCATAGCAATAGGAGTAACGGAAATACGCTTATGAATAATGGGCACACCAAGTTCTTTTTCCAGGTCTTCCCCTGTTTTCACAAGGTTTTGGGCTGTTTTAGTGATTTTGTCGTAAATCTTTCCGGCACAGTTATCGATATTATTATCAGCGCAGTCTCTCAGGCTGATTCCCATAGTAATAGTACGAACGTCAAGATTATTCTTAGTTATCATCTGTGTTGTTTCCAACACATCTTTTAAATTATAAGGCATGCTGTTCCCTCCTAGATTTTGTGCATAGCTGCAAAAATTTCTTCACTTTGCAGTCTGATTTCCACACCAAGTTCTTCTCCTAAAGCAACAGCTTTGGCCTGTAATTCTTTTAGAGGTATTGTAGCGTTTGACATATCGCCTGTTAAAAACATGTTAAAAAATCCGTCCAAGATATTTTGATTAATATTCAAAATATTTACTCCGCTGGCAGCCAATAAAGTACTGACTTTAGCAATAATACCTACCCTATCTTTTCCCACTACGGTTAATACAATATGCATTCTGATTTCCGCCCCTCTTTTTAGCTTTTTTATCTTTTTGCTTTTTTAATAAGAAACGGCCCTAGGGCGGTGTTGTGAGCTCGCCCCGTTACACCACTTTAGAACCGTCACCTTTGCCGGATTCTTTTTATTTGAAATTTTTGCCTGTAAGCATATTATATGCTTCTTTGTATTTAGCTATGGTCTTGTCAATTACATCCTGAGGCAATAAGTAATCATTGCCGGGATTAGCATTCAGCCAGTCACGAACAAACTGCTTATCGTAAGAAGGTTGTGAATGACCGGGCTCGTAGCCTTCCAGCGGCCAGAAACGTGAGCTGTCCGGTGTTAACATTTCATCACCTAAAACGATTTTACCACTATTATCAATACCAAATTCAAACTTGGTATCGGCAATAATTATACCTTTGGAATGAGCATAGTCTGCGCATTTAACATAAAGTTCAATAGTATACTCTTTCAGTTTCTCGGCATATTCTTTGCCTTTGCCGGGAAAATCTCTGTCCAAGAACTTAATAGCCTGCTCCATGTTAACATTTTCGTCATGGTCACCCAAAGCAGCTTTAGTGCTGGGTGTAAAAATCGGTCTAGGCAGCTTGTCGGATTCCCTCAGACCTGTAGGTAGCTTAATGCCGCAAACTTCGCCGGTCTTTTGGTAGCTTCCCCAACCGCTTCCTGTGATATAGCCACGGACGATGCATTCCATGGGAATCATGGTAAGCTTTTCGCATTTCATGCTTCTGCCCTTGAATTCATCAGTACGGAAGAATTCAGGCATATCGTTAACATCAGTAGAAAGCATATGATTAGGAATAATGTCTTTGGTGAAATCGAACCAGAATTTAGACATTTGGGTCAAAACCGCACCCTTATCCGTAATATGATTCTTTAAAATATGGTCAAAAGCAGAAATTCTATCTGTGGCAACCATAATAATGCTGTCACCGGCATCATACATCTCTCTGACTTTTCCTGACTTAAACGGAACAAATTGTTTCATGGTATCCCCTCCATTTTTTAGTTGCAAAGGTAAATTTGCAAATACACAATAATAATAGCACAAGTTAGTCCATTAAAATAGTCCCCAAATAAATTCTTGCAAAGCAACGGCCGTCTGAACATCAAAAGACTGGCCTATTACGTTATTATTAGAAATAATTTTAAGGCAGATAAATGGTATGTGCCAGTCTGTGGCTACCCTTCCTGCTGCTGCTACTTCCATTTCTTCGCAGTCAGCCCCGGTCACATTATGAAGCTGCTGCAAAAGGTCAGATGAGCAGTTCCATTGTTCGGCAGAGGCCACCGTACCACGCACTACACGTCCCTTAGTATATTTTACCGCTGCTTCCATAATCAGATGTAAAAGCTCTTTGTCACTATAATAGTAATATGGATGAAGAGATATGCAGCTTTGCAGTGACCCTGCTGCTTCTATTTTCTCCAAATCTATATACTTCCAGGGCAGAGTAACTCCTGTTAATTCGTCTCCACCTCCACCGGTAAATATGGCTCCTGCATCATAAAATCTTTCGCCGATAACTATATCATAGTTACAGAGGTTCTCCGTATATGACCCTGCTGTTCCTTGATTAACAATAAATTTAGGCTCAAATTTCTCAATGGCTAAAGCCGTAACCGCTGCAGTAGTAGCAAAGCCGATTTGTAGTCTGGAAAGAACCACAGGCGTGTTATTAAAGGTTCCCCGGAAAAAGCTGTAGGGGCCGATTTTGACCTCCTGTTGCTTTTCCAGTTTTGTTTGGAAAAATTCTAATTCACATGCCATGGCTCCTTGTATTAATACAGGTTGTTCCATGTTCGCCTCTTTCTTTTACAGATTGGCTTTATACCAGTCAATGGCTAGTTTAATGCCAGCTTCAAAACTATACTCCGGGTCATACCCCAGTAATTTTTTCGCTTTGGAAATATCAGCGTTACTGTGTTTAATATCGCCCTTTCTGTCGGGTCCGAATTTAGGTTCAACATTCACCCCTAAAGCCTCAGTCAGGTAATGATAAATATCTATGAGATATTCCCTGCCGCCGTAAGCAATATTGAAAGCTTCCCCTGCTGCAGAAGATGGTGCCAAAGCTGCTCTGAGATTAGCTTCTATTACATTGTCAATATAGGTAAAATCTCTGGACTGCTTTCCGTCCCCATTAATAGTAGGTTGAACGCCTGCCATCAGTTCTTTAAGAAACTTGGGAATTACGGCAGCATAGTCTCCTTCAGGATCCTGTCTACGTCCGAAAACATTGAAATAACGCAGGCCGTAAGTGTCCAGTTTGTAGAACATAGTATATTGTTTGGCATATTCTTCGTCAGTCCGTTTGGTAACAGCATAAGGAGAAAGGAGATTGCCTTCCGAACCTTCTACTTTAGGAAGAATTTCGTCATCACCATAGACTGAAGAACTGCTGGCATAGACGAATTTTTTTACGCCCTGTTTCGTAGCTGCTTCCAACATGTTGATGGTTCCCATAATATTGTTGTGAGCATAAAACAAAGGCTGTTCCACGCTGCGTGGCACGCTGCCCCAGGCTGCCTGGTGCAGTACATAGTTAACTCCTTCGCAGGCGTGAAGACAAGTGTCCAAATCTTTAATGTCCCCTTTAATGAATTCATAACGGGGATTATCAATAAAAGAATCCATGTTCTCTATGTGTCCCGTAGAAAGATCATCCATGCCTTTAACTTTGTAACCCATATTCAAAACTGCTTCGCATAAATTAGAACCAATAAAACCGGCAGCACCTGTTACCAGAAATACTGCGTCCTTTGGAAAGACTAAACCTTTGTAGCTCATGCTAATCTCCTCTGCTTATCTTATAGTTTATTGAAAGATTCTTAAGTGTTTTTATAAACGCCAGTAAGCGAACCCTGCATTAATACATGCTTCTTTGTTGTAAATGCCTTTTACATCCAAAAGGACTTTTTGTCCCTTAGCATTAAACATACTGCTTAAATATTCCATAGTGTATTTTTTGAATGGATCATGGGAAACAGCTACGATTAAAGCATCCAGGTCTTGGAATTTTTCTATATCCACAAAGTCAAGGCCATAGATACGCTTAGCGCCTGCTGCATCTGCTACAGGGTCGCAAACAATAGGAGTAATGTTATATTCGCCCAGTTCATTATAAATATCAATAACTCGGGAGTTTCTTGTATCAGGACAATTGTCCTTAAACGTAAAGCCTAAAATACCAACTTTGGCGCCCTTAACCGGGTGGTCTGCCTTAATCAGATTTTTTACCAGATTTTCCGCTACATATTTACCCATATCGTCGTTAATCCGGCGGCCTGCCAAAATCACCTGACTGTGATAACCCAGCATTTCTGCCTTATAGGTAAGGTAATAAGGATCAATGCCGATGCAATGACCTCCTACCAGACCGGGCTGGAACTTCAGGAAATTCCACTTGGTTCCTGCTGCCGCCAAAACAGCTTTGGTATCAATGCCCATTTTGTTGAAAATAATGGACAGCTCATTCATAAAAGCAATGTTAATATCACGCTGACTGTTCTCTATTACTTTAGCAGCTTCAGCGACTTTGATGCTTTCGGCACGATGAACTCCGGCCTCCACAACCAGTTCGTAAACCTGAGCTACCGTATTTAAAGTTTCCTTATCCATGCCGGAAACAATTTTCACAATGTTCTTCAAACGGTGTTTTTTATCACCGGGATTAATACGTTCCGGTGAATAGCCGATTTTGAAATCCACACCGCAAACCAATCCGGACTCTTTTTCCAAAATAGGCTTGCAAATATCTTCTGTCACACCCGGATAAACAGTAGATTCATACACTACAACACTGCCTTTGCTCAGGTTTCTGCCTACAATAGTGCTGGAGCTCTCTACAGGACTCAGGTCAGGAGTGTGGTCTTGATGAACAGGTGTCGGTACTGCTACAATAAAGAATTTTGCTTCCTGCAGTTTCTTTTCATCTGCCGTGAAATCTACCTTGCATTTACCTACTGCTTCATTCCCCACTTCTCGGGTTGGGTCTATGCCCTCTTTATATAAAGCAATTTTTTCTTTATTTAAGTCATAGCCAATAACATTAATCTTTTGTGAAAAGGCAACAGCTATAGGCATACCTACATAGCCAAGTCCTACTACAGCTAATTTTTCTTTCCCCGCCAGCAAATTTTCGTATAAATTCACAGACTCATCTCCTAATAATAAAATACATATGTAAAAAAACTTTACATTATATTATAGCATACAAAATTCCCTCTGGCACGATAAAATCATACAAGAGGGAATTTTTACTATTTATTCAGACTGCGTTGTCTTTTCCTCGTTTAAAACTTCTAAAAACAATTTGCCGTCTTCTTCGTCAAATTTTAACTTGCTTAAAAGATCAGGTCTGAGCTTATAAGTAGCTCGGATAGCTTCTTTCCGCCGCCATTTTTTGATAGCAGCGTGATTCCCTGACAAAAGTACTTCCGGTACTTTGGCTCCTTGGTAATCAACAGGACGGGTGTATTGGGGATATTCCAGAAGATAATCAGAAAAAGATTCTTCTTCTGTGCTGGCTTCCTTGCCTAAGACCCCCGGAATGTATCTAGCCACAGCATCCATGATTATAAGTGCCGGTAATTCCCCTCCGGTTACCACATAATCCCCTACCGACAACTGTAAATCAGTCTTATCCAAAATTCTTTGATCAAAACCTTCATAATGACCGCAGACAAAGATTAAATCTTTTTTGCCCGCTGCTAATTCTTTAACTATATTTTGAGTCAAAGGCCTACCGCCGGGAGTCAGGGCTATAACCACACCTTCAGGAGCAGTTTTTCTGGCCTCATCTATAGCCAGAGAAAAAGGCTCCGGCTTTAAGACCATACCGGCGCCCCCTCCGCAGGGCGTATCGTCGGCACTTCTGTGTCTATCCGTGGTATAGTCACGAGGATTAATAACTGACAGCTCAAAAAGGCCGGCTTTTCTGCCCCGGCCTAAAATGCTGAAATCCCCTGCCTGTTCAATAAATTCCGGAAATAAAGAGAGAAAGACAAATTTCATTTTATTCAATCCATTCAGGCAGCACTGCTTTAATGGTGCGCTGCTCCATGTTTATTTCTTTTATATTACTGTCAATAGCCACAACCATAATATCTTCACCGTTTTTGCCGGCTATTACAAACACATCAGTACTACCCGGGGTAATAACATCTTTCAGGGTACCGATTTCTTCCCCTTCCGGGGTGATTACTTTAAAACCAATTACATCTGTTACATAGAAACGGCCTTTGGGTAAGGCGGGTAATTGATCATGAGTAATTACAATGTGTTTATTTCTCAGCCTGTTAGCCTGGTCCATATCGGTGATTTCCGCAACTGTCATTAAAACAAATTGCTTATGAAACCTCACTGTTTCCACAGTGAAGCTTTGGCCATCTTCCAAACAGATATTTTTCATTTTTAAAAACTGTTTCGGATTATCCGTATCCGGCATAATGCGAAACTCGCCCCGCACACCATGCGGGGCGACAATTTTGCCAATTATGATTTGTTGTTTCATATGCTTACGCCCTAAAAGCTATGACTTTGCCATCTTCAACAACAATTTCAGCTCCCATTAGTTCTTCCAGATTGCTGCCTATGGTAATTTCCACAGAACGCTCAATTTGTCCATGACCAATTTCGCTGCCTATTTCCAAGTTCTCGGCTCTTTCTAATTTGTCTTCAACTTCTTTTTTAGCGCTTTGACGCTTGGAACGTTCAAAGTCAATTTGTTCTTTGAGTCTGGCAACAGCATCGGAATTCACATTAGCTTGTTCGTTAATAGCACGTCTGGCATCGAATTCGAATTGTTCCAAATCCAACCCGGCAGCTTGCACGTTGCTCTTAAGGTCAGCAACTATTTTAGCTTTTAATTTTTCTGTAACTTTGGACTTAATAGTAACAGGAACTCTTACAACCATTTTATCCATGTTGTTTTCCATCCTTTTTAACCAATATCAACAATGACCTTAACATTTTCGCGGGTTGCGGCTGCCTTCATTACTACACGGATAGCCTTAGCGATGCGGCCTTTTTTGCCAATCACTTTACCCATATCTTCCGGAGCCACGTGGAGTTTAAGGACAACAGAAGTGCCGTCCTTTTCTTCCTCCACTTGGACCTGGTCGGGATTATTTACGATCGATTTAGCAATTACTTCAACTATCTCTTTCATAGTAAATGCCTCCCTTATTTTGCTGCTTTTGCGGCTTTAGCTTCAGCAACTTTTGCCATGATACCTTGCTTGCTGAACATAGAACGAACTGTGTCAGTAGGTTGAGCACCATTAGTTAACCAGCTCAAAGCTTTTTCTTCATCGATTTTAACAACTGCAGGATTTACGGTTGAATCATAAGTCCCGATAGTTTCGATAAAACGGCCATCACGAGGAGAGCGTTCATCAGCTACAACAATACGATAGAAAGGGTTCTTTTTAGCACCCATGCGTTTTAAACGGATCTTAACTGCCATGTAAATTCACCTCCTTTAATTGATTACAAAACATCTAGCAAATTCTATTGCATGAAAGGCATTTTAAATCTGCCTTTTCTTGCATACTTATTCATGCCCTGGACCTGCTTCATCATCTTCTTGCTTTCTTCAAACTGTTTCAGAAGCTTGTTAACGTCCTGGACTCTAAGGCCACAGCCTGCGGCAATGCGCTTACGGCGGGAGCCGTTGATAATCTTGGTGTCCCGGCGTTCTTTAGGTGTCATGGCTCTGATAATGCCTTCAATGTGGTGCATTTCTTTACCGTCCAGCTCAGCACCTTCCAGTTGCTGGCTGATTTTTCCCATGCCGGGAATCATGCTCAGGATACTTTCCAGGGAACCCATTTTTTTAATCTGCTGCATTTGTTCCAGGAACATATCCAGGGTAAATTCATTTTTCTTAATGGACTCTGCTAATTTCTTGGCATCGTCAATGCTAATCGCTTCCTGAGCTTTTTCGATAAGGGACAAAACATCGCCCATGCCCAGTATACGGGAAGCCATACGGTCCGGATAAAACGGTTCCAAAGCATCCAGCTTTTCACCGCTGCCTACGAACTTCACAGGGCAACCGGTTACGGCCTTCACGCTGAGGATAGCACCGCCTCTGGCATCACCGTCCAGCTTGGTTACTACCAGCCCGGTAATACCCAATGCCTTATTAAAGGCATCTGCTACGGTTACGGCATCCTGGCCGGTCATAGCATCTACAGTCAGGAGTATATCCTGAGGATTAACGGCGGCTTTGATGTTTTTAAGCTCATTCATGAGTTCTTCGTCTACGTGGAGACGACCGGCCGTATCTATAAGAATGGTATCGCACAAGAGAGCGTTAGCTTTCTCGATGGATTTTTTAGCAATTTCTACGGGAGAAACTTGATCTCCCATACTGAAAACAGGCAAGTTAAGCTGCTTGCCCAATACTTCCAGCTGGGTAATAGCTGCCGGTCTATATACGTCCCCTGCTACCATTAAGGGCTTTTTGTGCTCTTTACGCAAATGGTTAGCAAGTTTGGCTACGGTAGTTGTTTTACCTGTTCCTTGGAGTCCTACCAGCATAATGATGGTAGGCGGATTAGGTGCAAAGTTCAGTTTGCTCTGCTGGCCGCCCAAAAGTTTAATCAGTTCGTCGTTAACGATTTTAACTACTTGCTGACCGCCTGTCAGGTTGCCTTGGACTTCCTGACCCAAAGCACGTTCTTTTATTTTGGCAACGAAATCTTTAACTACGGTGAAGTTAACATCGGCCTCTAGTAAGGCCATGCGTACTTCCCGCAGGGTGGCACGTAAGTCCTGTTCGTTAACAGTTTTGGTACCACGGATTTTTTTCATTGCGTTTGTTAATTTGTCTGTTAAATTTTCAAATGCCATGGTTTACCTGCCTTTTTCTTCTATGTCCTGCAATATTTTTTCTGTCTCTTTGAGGCGCGGGTCTTCGTGTCCTTCTGAAATATATGTCTTCAGCAGTTTAGCTGCGGCACGGACTTCAAAGTGCTGATTTTCATCCCGCTCCAGAAGTTTGAGTTTTTTTTCGTACTTTTCCAGTGTTTGCTCTACTCTTTTCAGCAGGTCATAAACTGCCTGACGGGTGGTATTCTCTTTGGCAGCGATTTCTGCCAGGGAATAATCGTCATAAAAGTAAAGCTCCATGATATTTTTTTGTTTGTCGGTTAAAAGTCCGCCGTAAAAATCGTAGAGGCGTCCAAAACGGATGCGTTTTGCGAAATCTGTATCTTCCATAATATCACCTGAGCTATTGTACTATAAAGCAAAAGCACTGTCAAGTGTTTTTACTTGACAGTGCTCCAGTGTCGCCATTAGTGTCGCCATTGGTGCCTGGCACTTTTGGACCCTATGACGATTGATGAGCTTCCGTCGCACTAGTGTCGCCATTGGTGCCTGGCACTTTTGGAGACGTTGTCGCCATTGGTGCCTGGCACTTTTGGTGACATGGGCGACGGCTTTTGTGTTCTAGAAGAGTCCGGTTTCGTCCGGGTGTTTGGTTTGTGGCTTTTTGCTCGGTTTGGTTTTTTTCT
>JALCSJ010000028.1 GCA_022653215.1 Acidaminococcaceae bacterium | reverse complement strand
CCGCCTCCGCCACAACTTCCAAATCTTTACGTCCCTGTAATAACAGTTTTAAACCGGCCCGCAGCAATTTATGATCATCTGCCAGTAATATCCTAACTTTTGTTTTCATTGGCGTCTCCTTCCCCGTGATTACCAATACTTACAAAAAACAAAATTTTACCCCATTTTGCCTTTATTCTGAGGTATGGTAACAGCTAGTTCCGCACCACCCTCAGCAGACTCTCTGATTTCCATCTTTCCTTGCAACAATTCTACCCGTTCCTGCATGCCATAAAGTCCTAAACGTCTTTTTTCCTTCGCCTTTAGCAAATCATCATCAGATATACCTTTGCCATTATCAGACAGGATTAGCTCAATAGCTTCTTTCTTGAAATCTATTTTCAGAGAAACACAATCTGCTTTAGAATGCTGGGCAATATTGCTGAATCCTTCCTGAACAATTCTGTAAATAGCCATGGATATTTGCCCATCCACATTTTCCTCTTCTCCTGAAATCAGCAAATTAAGTTTTAAGTGATGATCTGAAGCGAATTTATTGCTATATTGGATAATAGCCGCTCCCAAGCCTAAATCATCCAGCTCAGGTGGTCTCAGTTCCACTGCCAGATTGCGTACTTTTGCCAAAATATCGGCAGCTACATCACGTCCTAAAAGCAATGCCTGCTTTTGCTCTTCATTTTGGGCGTTTGCAGAAAGAGCACGCATGGTTAGCATTAACGATGTCAAAGCCTGACTGGTTTCATCATGAAACTCACGGGAAATACGCTTCCGTTCATCTTCCTGGGCTGTCATTAATTTGGCAATTAACGTACCTCGCATTTGTTCTTTGTTTTGCAGCTCTTTAAGTAATTCCTCATTATCTTTATTGGCTTTAATCAGACTCGTGGTCATATCATTAAAATCAGAAGCAAGTTTATCTATTTCCCTATCTCCGCATAAATTCGCCTTAATTTCATGGTTACCATTTCTGATGGCATCAGCAACTCTGGCCAATTGTCTTAATGGTCTTGTTATATAGCCGGAAATACTGCTGGAAAGGAAACAAGCCAGTACACAAACCAGCAAAATCGCCCAAAAGACAAATTGCAGCTGTCGATACATAGCATTACGCACATTAGCCTCGGTCATACCAACACGCACATAACCGATCGTTCCTTTATCTATAGGTGCCATTAAATCATGAATAATACCTTCGTTAGAATTAAATATAGATTTTCTGGGTTCCGTCAATCCCATCACATCCAAACCCAATTCCCGGGGAATACCATTTTTAAAAGTGTGAGCTAAAATTCGTCCTTTATAATCTAAGACAAGAATATAGCGAACATCTTCACTGCTCTTTTCCATTTGCGCAATGGTTTCATACAAAGTATAAACATCTTCCGTTAAAATATAATTAGCACTTACCCCTGCTAAATGCTTGGCGATTTCCTCTCCTCGCTTATCTAACTGCTGCACGATGGTGTCATTAAAAGACTTCCAAAATATCCATCCTAAAATCACACTTAATAAAGCAATGATAAAAAATCCCATTGCTAAAATTCTGTAGTAAAATGATCTCAGATGTAAAAACTTGAAGCTGTCTTTTATCATGGTTGTCCACCATTATCCAGCACCATTTTTCTTATAGGTTCAAACAGCTCTTCCCGAGGCTCTACGTATCTATCAATTGATAAACGGCCTAAGGCCTTTTTCATTTCAGGATCATTATGCAGGCTCAAAAGACTTTTCCTTAAAGTTGCTTTTTCTGCCGCCGTTAAAGTTTTACCGGCCACTACAGGTCCTATGCCTGCCGGTGGAGATATAGCAATAATTCGTAATTTTTCGTCAATATCCGGGTCGGAAATTCTCGCTCTATCATATACAATGCGGCTCACAGGTGCTGCATCCACCACTCTGTTAATCAAAGCTTTGAATGAGGCATCATGGCTTTCAGTATAAATATAGCGTCCCAGAAAGTTTTCAGGAGTATGGCCCCTTTTAATCAGTTCCTTAACCAAAAAAGTATGTCCGGAATAACTTAAGGGATCCGTGAAAGCTACTGTTTTATTACGCAAATCTTCAATGGAATGAATATCGCTATCTGCCGTGACAAGGAGATATCCTTGGTAATAGGGCAAGCCCATTCTTTGCTGTGATGCCAAAAGTTCAATACCTTTTACCTCACTGTAATTAGCATAACCCCCTGAAGAGAAAAAAGCCATATCGGCTCCCCCATTTAACAATAACAGAGCGATTTCTGCATAGCTATTCTTGCGGATTATCATAACAGGCCTTTTCAGCTTCCTACCAAGATAATCTGCTATGGTCCGGTAAGACGTTACCGTATCCTGGGGCAAAAGTACAGAAGCAATAGCAACCTTTAGTGCATGTTCATCATTTGGTCTCTTTGTTGTGGTTGGCATGGGAACTGTTTTGCGAAAATCCACATACTTATTGCTAGTGGCTCTTGAACCACAGCCACTAGCAATAAGTATAAATATTAATGTGAGGCAAACCCCAAAAAATCTTTTCATCTCGCACCTTTAGCAACTAGTTTGTTATTTTCTTCTTGCCATTATAACATATTTCCGTTTTGTTTCAGCCAGTCACTAATTTGCGTTTCTGCTTCCGGCCCGCCGTTTTTCAAGAAAGCTATTCCTGTGCCGATAATTGCTCCCTTACATGTTTCAGACAGCTTAGCAAGGTATTTTCCCTTGCCGCCACCTCCATGAGTACAAAAAGGCAAAAGTTTTTTCCCGCTAAAATCCACTTGCTTAACCAGGCTCTTAATTGGCTGTGACATATTTCCCCACCAAATTGGAGTACCCAAAAAAATAGTGTCATAGTCATTTAAATCTGCCGGGATTTTTTGCAGTTCCGGTAAAGTACTGCTTAAAATATCCATGCCTGCCTTTGCTACACAAGCTGCATATGTATCCGGATAGGGTTTGACTGTTTTGACACGAAAAACATCAGCTTCAGTTTGCTGCCGGATTATTTCGGCAATATGTTTGGTATTGGCTGCTTCAGACCAGGAATAATATATAATTAACGATTTTGTCATTGTAAGCACCTCTTTTGGTCTATTATATACGTTATATACTAATAAGTGTATAAAATTTTTAATTTGAGATGTGACTTAACACCATTATTTTTCTTGGCAGGTTAGCCATATTGTGATACAATATAAAAAAAGGTTGAGGTAGTGATACCCCTTCCGCAGAATTGCATAAGACAACTGCTATTCCTTTGGGTTAGGGGCAGTTGTCTTTTTGTTTAAAAGCCAGATCAATACACTTAAGTATTAAACCCACAATTATGGATTGTATCGCCAGAAAGACGATAAATAATTCATAATCACTCATAAACATCACCTCCTCAGAATTCAGTGTTACTGATATTCCGCAGCAAAAAGCACACAGTTTTTTGCGTAAGAGGACACCACCTCAACGTATTTATACTAGCATAACAAGTGCCTCTAGAGCAAGGTATTTCCTTGCTTTAGAGGCACTTTCGTGTCCGACAGTGTGTGGTTTAGCACACGCTGATTTTAATTAAGCAGTCGCCGCTTTCAATACGGCTGCCTTGAGCTGCCAAAATTTCATCGACAATACCGTCAATAGGTGCAGTAAGAGTGGTTTCCATCTTCATGGCTTCCGTTACTATTAACGACTCACCCTTGGCCACATGCTGGCCTTTTTGTACCAGTACCTTAACAACTGTACCTGACAAAGTAGCCCCTACATCACCGGGATTATCCTTGTCTGCTTTCACAGCTACTTTTCCTGTTACCTTGGTCTGCTTGTCTTTGACTTCTACTTCCCTTTGTGCCCCGTTAAACTCAAAGGTCACAGTACGCATACCGTTTTTGTCCGGCTTGCTGATATTGATTAATTTAATAATCAGCATCTTGCCTTGTTCGATAGTTACATGAATTTCTTCGCCGGGTTTGAGACCGAAAAAGAAAGTAGGCGTATCTAATACTGCTAAATCTCCAAATTCTTTTCTGATGCTGATCCAATCGTCATAAACTTTCGGATACAAACAGGAAGAAGATATTGCCTCAGGAGTTGCTGCTGAGCCCTCATCTGCCAAATGCTTTTTTACAGCAGCAAAATCCATCGGCGGTAGATAATCTCCGGGCCGGCCTAGTTGTGGCTCTTTACCCTTGAGAATAATCTTTTGAAGTTTTTCAGGGAAACCTTGATAAGGCACGCCAATACTGCCTCCAAAGAATCCCACCACAGAAGCAGGAAAATCAAGTTCTGCCCCTTTATTGTAAATATCCTCTTCTGTCAATTTGTTCTGCACCATAAATAGTGCCATATCCCCTACAATCTTAGAAGAAGGAGTAACCTTGATTATATCTCCAAACATCATGTTGACCTTATGGTACATCACCTTAACGTCTTCCCATTTGTCCATGAGGCCTAAAGCTATGGTCTGCTGCTTAAGATTTGTATATTGGCCACCGGGCATTTCATGTAAATAAACTTCCGGGTTAGGTGCTGATTCTGTTTTATCTGCAGCCTTGTAATAAGGACGTACTGTTTCCCAGTAATGGGACAACTCATTCAATGCGTTAACGTCCAGTTTCGGTTGGCGGGGATTGCCTTCCAAAGCGTAGTACAAGCTGGCGCTGCTAGGCTGGCTAGTGCCGCCGCTCATAGCTGACATAGCCACATCTACAATATCCACTCCTGCATCAATAGCTTTAGCATAGGTATAAATAGCATTGCCGCTAAGGCTGTGAGTATGGAGATGAATAGGCAGGTCTACGGCATCTTTTAGAGCTGAAATCAAAGCATAAGCTGCTTCCGGTTTTATTAACCCGGCCATATCTTTAATGGCAATAATATTGGCACCGGCTTTTTCTAATTCTTTAGCCAGATTTACATAGTAAGCTAAATCATATTTTGTTCTTGTCTTATCAAGAATATCCCCCGTATAACAGAAGGCCACCTCTGCTACTTTGTTGCATTCCCGGACGGTATCTATGGATAAACGCATATTAGATAAACCATTAAGACTATCAAAAATTCTGAACACATCTACGCCGTTTGCAGCCGCCAATTTAATAAATTCTTTAACTACATTATCCGGATAACTGGTATAACCAACAGCATTGGCACCACGAACCAGCATCTGGAACAAAATATTAGGAGCTTTGGCCCGCATTTCCCTGAGTCTTTCCCAAGGACTTTCATACAAGAACCGATAAGCTACATCAAAAGTAGCACCACCCCAGCATTCAAAAGAAAATAAATTGGGCAGCTTGGCTGCAGTCTGTTCTGTTACGCGCAGCATATCCGCCGTCCGCAGTCTGGTAGCAAACAAAGACTGATGAGCATCACGGAAAGTCGTATCTGTAAAAAGAACTTCTTTTTGTTCCTGTACCCATTTAGCCAATCCTTCCGGACCTTTAGCATCCAGGATTTGCTTGGTTCCATTGGGCATTGCCCCTTTTTGGTAAACAGGCATTTTCAATGGCACAAAGTTAGGTTTAGGTTGCGGTCCGCCTGTACCGTAACCGTTAACCGTAACGTCTGCAATATAGTGCAGCAGCTTAGTGCCACGGTCTTTGGTCTTGGGGAAAATAAAGAGTTCTGTGTTTTTGTCCACAAAGCCTGTATCGTAAGACCCGTCAATAAAATCCTGATGCTGCAAAACATTTTCCAGGAACAGGATATTGGTCTTAACACCTCTGATACGAAATTCTTTCAGACAGCGGAGCATTTTAGAAATAGCTATTTCATGAGTCAAACCCCAAGTAGTAGCCTTAACCAACAAGGAATCATAATAAGGAGTAATAATACTGCCGGTATAAGCATTGCCGCCGTCCAGACGCACCCCAAAACCGCCACCGCTGCGATAAGCAATCAGTTTACCGGTATCAGGCATAAAATTATTAGCAGGGTCTTCAGTGGTAATACGGCACTGAATAGCATGTCCGTGACAATCGATTTTATCCTGTTCGGGAATACCTATTTCTGCGCTGTGCAGTTCATAACCTTCGGCAATTTTAATTTGAGTTTGTACAATATCAATACCGGTAATCATTTCCGTTACTGTATGCTCAACCTGAATTCTTGGATTAACTTCTATAAAATAAAACTTTTCGTCCCTAGTAGCCAAAAATTCCACAGTACCGGCGCTTACGTATTTAACCTTGGTCATAAGCTTAACAGCCGCATCACAGATTCTCTTGCGGAATTCAGGACTCAAAGAAAAAGCCGGAGCAATTTCTACTAATTTCTGATGACGCCTTTGGACAGAACAATCACGTTCGTATAGATGAACTATATTGCCATAGTTATCACCGATAATCTGCACTTCTATGTGTTTAGGATTCTCCACGTATTTTTCCAGATAAATAGCATCATTACCAAAAGCTTTTTTAGCTTCGCTTTTGGCCATGCTGTAAGCGTCAGCTAATTTGTCATCTGAATAAACAACACGCATACCACGTCCGCCGCCGCCGTTAACGGCTTTAATCATAATGGGATAGCCATATTCTTTGGCAAATTCTTTAACTTCCTCCAGACTCTGAACCGGACTGGTATTGCCGGGAATCATGGAAATACCGGCAGCCTGTGCTTGTAAACGGGCATTGATTTTATCACCGAACATAATCAAATGTTCAATACGAGGCCCGATAAAAATGATGCCTTCTTCCGCACAGCGTTTTGCTAAATCACTGTTTTCCGAAAGGAAACCATAGCCGGGATGAATAGCGTCTACTTCGTGTTCCTTGGCAATCCGGATAATATCGTCAATATCCAGATAAGCATCTGTAGGGCTTTTATCTTTGCCAACCAAATAAGCTTCATCAGCTTTATTGCGATGCATGGATAATGCATCTTCTTTTGAGTAAATAGCTACGGTTCTAATGCCCAATTCATTGCAGGCACGAAAAACACGAATAGCGATTTCTCCCCGGTTAGCAACCAGTACGCTTTTAATTTTCTTCATTGAATAAAGCCCCCTCATAAATAGTTAAAGTTCGAAGTTACGTGTTATATTGTATATAAGTTTTTCTTTATTTTCAAGTAAAAATTACAAATTTCTTGAAAGTTTTTTGTATACTTTGTGTTTTGTAACGTCTTAAACAAAAAATAATGAACTTTCAAGCCAATTAAGGTTTAAAAGTTCATAAAATTTCTTGTCTCTAATATTTAAGTACTGTGTTCATACTTAAAAATTGTGTCCCAGTCGCCATAAGAATATTTTTTTGATGCCCAGTGTCTTGGCAATACTGGTCCAGTAACGTAAAGTCTCAGTATCAGCATACCAGCACACCCCTGTTTTTCCTGCTTTCTCATAGGTAAAATGCATGGCATGGCTTATAGCATCTCTGATAGGCTCTCCTTTTTTATATTTATCCAGTCCCCTGACCTCTGCAGTGCTAAGGAACACTCCTTTACTGCCATCTAACCATCTGCATCCTCCCAGAGAAAAGGCCACACCTTTATTTTCCGGCAAATAGCTCATGCTTAGGATTGTTTTAGCTATAAATAAGGCATTGGCTTTGGGTCCGTCTTGTGTGCTATGAGTACCATAGAGATTGTAAAGCATCACAACATATTCCGGTCCCTGGGGCCAATTAATCTGGCCAAAAGATGCCGATGGCTCTAAAATAATTCGCACCGGCAGATTTGCCTTCGCACTTTCTGCCGCCAATTGTTGGAGAAACAGTTGGTATTTTTTCACCAAGTCCGGATCTTTCCATAGACCTTCATAGTCTATTTCCAATCCGTCATATCCACCTTTTTTAGTTTCTTTGATTAATTCTGTCACATGATTTAAAGATGTTTTTTCATCCCTAAACAATAGTTTCAGTACCTTTAGGTCTTTAGGAAAAGTCCTGCCCTTGGTAGAAAAAACATCATTAACTACGGTTAAATATTTATTGCCAACTCCCGTTTTAGTCACAGCATCGTTTAATTTCTTCCACTCCCGGGGGTAAACAAATTTACCATGCTCATCAAAATTAA
The DNA here is from genome assembly GCA_022653215.1 of Acidaminococcaceae bacterium. GTDB lineage: Bacteria > Bacillota > Negativicutes > Acidaminococcales > Acidaminococcaceae > JALCSJ01. The sequence continues at coordinate 9,139 of JALCSJ010000028.1, read as the reverse complement.
GAGCAAAAACACTAACTCCTGCCAGGTTGTTTTTTTCTCTGTCAAGTTCTTCAATACCGCTGTCTGCGTCCCAATACGCAACCCAAGCATATTGTGTCACTGCTGCCCCTGCTCTGTTTTTTACGTAAATTCCGCCAAAAATTACTATTGTCAAGGCTAAACATAGTATACTCAGACAATTTTTTTTCGTTTTCTTCATGATTGCACTCATTCATCCTTGTCTTATTTAACAGTTTCCAGCATCATGTTTTTACAAATATGTCAGGGCAAAGTTCAAAATTTTCTCCCAAACTTTTTGTAATTCAAAACGCACTTTTGTCCAGCCGGTGTAACTATTATCATATAATATTTTAGCTTTATCATCAACATCGGTAATTTTTACTTTTTCAAAAACCCCATCATACACATCATCAGCCAAATTTCGCTGGCTCCAGCCGTAACCGCCCCATACAGCCTGCAGGCCAATGCCACCGGCCCTTTGATTACTTACTTTTACATTCTGTAATGCCGGTTTATTATCCAGTATTACGTTAAGAGTATCACCTTTAAGAACAATCTGTAACTGCCGATCTGCCCGGCTGTGATAGCTGAGTGTATCTTTATAGGGTTTTGCTCCTTCGGCAATAGTTTTGGGCTGAGCTTGCATTTCAGCTTGTAATCTGCCCAGATTTAACTTAGCCTGCTCTGTATTAGGCGCATATCTAGTCAAAGTCTCCAGGTCTTTTTCTACTACATTTTGTTTGTCTTGGTCTATAGATATCGGCTCAATTCCGTCAAATTTATCCAAATCAAGCTTTTGCAGATTTTTTGCTTTGCCATTACTTACTTCGTCAACCAATAATTGTCCATTGACCAGACTAACCACAATACCGGTGCGGAAATCTTTGTCAGAACGCAGCCATACTTTCTGCTGACCAAAGGCATTACCCTTGAGCACAGTTGTCAGACTAAAATCTTTATAGTTTTGACCATTTTTCAAAAACATACGCCCATCTTTTTGGGGATCCGTAGTTAGAATAATCTGGTCTAAACGAATTTCTGAAGCACCGGCCAGTGTCTCCCATACCTTTTGGCGACTTGTGTCTCCCGGCTCAAACTGAATTGCTTCTGTCTGGTCATGCTTAATACGCATTAAAAGATGATTAGCCGGCCAGTACGCTTGAGGCTGCATTCTGGTTAAATCATAAATAGAGCTTTGTCTATCGTTATAGGAATAACCTTCTCTGTTAAAATTCATTTGAAAAAGTTTTTGAATCCAATAGCCATTCACATCGCTAACTTTGTGATTATTTCCGAACATACCTGTATTAGCATGCATTAGAACATAAGCTTGGGGGACATAGCCCATTTTATCTGTATATACGTCCCTGAGTTTTTCATAATCAAAACTTATTCTGTTCTTCATGGCCTGATAACTTTCCAGAGGATAACCTTTGTCATCTCTCAGATAATCCATTAAATAGTGATTATATTTACGTCCCAATACCGGCTGCAGCATAGAATGCAATAAAGGATTCATATCCCCCAGGTAATTATCGTACCTGTCAAAGACATTAATAAAATGCAGACGATAACCATTGGTACCCATTTCCCAAAACCCGGTAGCAGCCAAACTTTTCATATCGCTTGGTGTAACAAATTTCGGGTCATTTGTTTTTAATTTATTTGCATAGGTAAACAAAGTCCCTGCATAATTAAATTTTTCCATGCTTTTTTCTGCAAAGATTGCTGTATCACGCCGACCGTCTTCAAAAAGCAGGAAAAGCGCTTTTTTAGGCAAAGCTTTGTCTTTTGTATAATAGTCTATAACATCTTGTTGGGTAATCGTTACATAACCCTGCTTTTTCAGGACTTCCATATGATGTTGCAACTGATCCTGACCAATCAGAGTTTTATTTCCGATTCTATCCACGCCGAAATAAGACAAAGCAACAAAGCCCCCATTAGCAGACAAAGGAGTCTTGGTTCTATCATAAGGTTTATATTTGGCAAAAATAAACAAATTGGTAATTATAGCATAGGCCATTAAGACCAAAGCAATAATTTCAAATAGCACCCTTATTCTTTTCTTATTATCTTTTTTTCTGGTGTATTCTTCCTGACCTATACTACTCATTCTTCTTTTTTCCTCGCTTTTACCTGTTCATTCTTTTTTTGTTCTGCCACATCAGCCGGTGTCATCCTAGTGCCCCAGGTAGATTTCCAGAAGGTCACCCAGGCCACAGGCATTTGCCATAATAAAACGGCTTCATAATATAGGCAGAACCAAATTCCATAAAGCCAAGTAGTACTTTTCCTCAGGAACAGTTGGGTAACACTCATTAACGAAGCCATCAATACCATACCCATAATAAAGTTCACAGGGAAAACCCTATGAGCCAAAGGAATATAAATCAAATTATAAAGAACAACTATCGGCGCCAAAATAGGTACTATAACGCCCATATAAAAAGACAGTGACATAAAAGGCTCTTTTTTCCACATAAACCGTGATGCAATTATGGACTCTCTTAACCAGGAACGTTTCCAACGCATCTGCTGCTTTAAAAACACGTCATAAGTGTTTGGCACAATAGTCTCACAGACTGCTGTATCCTGATACTCACAGCGATGGTGCCGCAAAATAAAGTTAGTCATGCTGCGGTCATCACCAAAAGTAGCTCTTTGTCCCAAGAACTTCTGTTCCAGCCAGGGTTTGCTGTATTTTAGCACTAAATCCCGCCGATAACAGGATAATGGTCCAGACAAACAGGTAACAGCATCAAAAAATCCTTCGGAGGCTTTCATAATTCTAAAAGCAATATAATAACGAACTGCCTGCATTTTCGTCAACCCGTTAGTATAGGTATTAGCAACATCTGTACGGCCTGATACGCCGCCTACTTCATTGTCTTTAAAAGGCTGAACCAAATTGATGATGGCAAAAGGATTAAGGAAACTGTCGCTATCCACAAATACTACCAAATCGCTTGTAGCCAGCTTGCTTCCCAAAGCCATAGCTTCTCTTTTGCCTTTATTTACAGGCTGTACCACATAAGAAAGCCGGTGTGCAATTTCATCGCCGTTTTGCTCTTGCAAAGTATCAATTGTTTTCTTGATTTGTGTCACGGAATTATCCGTGGAACAGTCATCCACCACAATTACAGCTAATTTTTCCGGAGGATAAAACTGGTCTATAGCCTTAACAATTGTCGTGCTAATCCATTCTTCCTCATTAAAACAAGGTACTACTACCGTTACCGAAGGAGTAAAATTTATATCTACCGGTTCCGGTCGATAAAAAGTGGCAAACAAATACCTGCTTAACAGAAAAGCGGCCGCTATAATGCTATACAAGTACAGTGTCTTGTTGAATTTAAAATAGACAACACTTTCGGTACGCATAAGCACAATAGCCAAAACTATGCAAAACAGCAGAAAAGATGCCATAGGCAAAAGCAAACGTCCTTTTCTTCTGTTCGCATATTCTACCAGATTGTACTCAAACTTCAAACCACATTCAGCAGAACCATCAGAAGCAGCAGTAAACCGGGCAACTGTGGCATTTTGCTTGACGTGCATTTCCATACCCTCTGCCATAGAACCGGGCGTAATGTCAAACTCGATTTTTATGTTTTTAGCATTTTCGATTTTTTTTACATCATCAGGAGAGACTTTTACTAAAATCCCGCTGCCGGAAATATCTACACCTTTAGCACGAAAAATCTTTTGCAGTTTAAAGCTGTCGTTTACAGTAATTTTTACGTCATAATCTACTATGTAGCGTTTGCCCCCAGCGTGTCCTTTTTCTATTTCTTTAAAATCTTCCCAGGTTCTTTCCGTGGGTTTTGTGGATATACTACGCCTATCGACTGTGTTTCTGGCATATTTGCGGGTGGGCACAAAAGTCAGTAAACGCCTGTCTGCTTTAGGTTTTACTAATGTATCGCTTACCTTGTCCTTAATTTTTACCATTTTTTACCACCATTTCATCTGTCTCTTTTTCTTTGCTTCTGTCGAGGTCTGACTGTACCCGTCATGAAGATAATCTGCCAGTCTACCTACCTTAAACTTAGCAGGGTCCCCTGCCGGTCTATTTTCATTAGCTGTGAGCACATAATCCAATGCTAAAGCAGAGTACTTAGCGAAATCGCTCATGTGCATAACAAAAATAGCACCATTTCTCACCTTGCCCTGATAGTACAACCCATCGGTAATTCTTTTTATCATCTGCTGTAAACTTTTGGCATCATAATCTTCTGTACTGGTGCTGCCGCTGACGGAATAAGTAAAACCATTTTGAAAAATTGCTTCCATCCCTTGCTCACTGATAGCTAAAGTAGGAGGACGGAAATAATTGGTCAAAGCAGGATAACCATCTACTTCTACGTCACCGACGACGCTGGCCAGTTTTTCTCTGGACAATTTCATATCCTTATAAAAATCTTCATAATTCATTGTAGGGACTTGTTTGTTTTTTGCATCTCGAATAGCCATAGGTTTATGCATATTAGTATGACTGCCTATTTCGTGACCGCCCTCAGCAATAGCCCTAAGTAAGTTAGGATTACGCAAAATATTATGTGTCAGCACAAAGAAAGTAGCAGGAGCATGATGTTTTCCTAATACATATAACAATTTATTAATAGGCACATCAGTTCCCCAATCATCAAAGGTAATAAAAACTACCGGATCTGTAGTTCTAATCTTTCCTGATGTATCGAATTTTCTAATATCCTTTTTCTTAAATCCCAGTACCCGGTCTTCCTCGTCTACATCTTGTGCTCCTATATATCTTTCCTTCATTACTTTGACTAAATCTTTTTCTGAATTCGTTGCCAAAACTGTTTCCTGCTTTTTAACCCCTGGCAGATATTTGTTTTCAGGCACAGGAAATGTCCAGCATTTATCCTTATTGCTTAAAATAGCACCTACTGATTTCAATAAATATTCCGAATCATTGGTCTTGTTTTTACCATAAACATCATCGTAAGAATTGTAGGTGATATTATCAATTTTACGTCGTTTTATCAGTTCCAGCATTTCTGCTGCCAGCTCAGGCTTTTTATAGAAATCTGTACGGATATTTATCATCCAGCCACGACCTACAGAATAAACCGATTTGCCAAAAATCTCATGAAGAACAGCCTCAGGGTCAGTATATTCTTTATGTCTGGTTTGCACCACGTTCATTGTGGAACCAATTAGTCGCATATTCAGAGCCAAAGCTGCTTCTTTCGTAACATCCCGCACAACACCCGAAAATTGCTTAACAAGTTTTGTATCTACACCATAGTCACTTTTTAGTTTCTGTTTTGTTCGTAAAATATCCCGGCAGACAGCATTGAAATCTTCCTCCGGTTTAGGATAAATAGAAATAGCCAATTCCTGCCCCGCATCTGCGATTTTCTTAATAGTTGGCCCGTTTCTTTGCAATTCACGTTCAGAAACGAAAAACGTACCTTTGCCATTAATCTTTTGTAATGCCGTTAAAATATGATTTACTCCTTCCGGTTTGGAAAAACCCGTAAAAGTAAAAGCTACTGCTCTTTCAGTGGTATAAAGCATTTTTTCTTCTGTGGCTAATTTATTATTATTAGCTTTCTTTAAATTAGCTAAATACCCATCAGAAACTCCTGCCGACAAGTCCTTCTTTTTAGGTGCAGCATAAGCGGTGGACATAGTAAATAATTCCCGGCTCTGTTGCCCAAGCCAAGCCACAGCTTCTGATACAAGATTGCCACTAGGTATACTTGCAGTTCTAATTTGCTGCCCTTGTCCTGCCTGGTCTTTAAAATTCAAGACAGGTACCACAGAATAACCGTTTGCTGCCAAAGCGGCGCACACTTTATCAAATACCGCTACAATACCCAAAGCATCAATTTTGGCATTATTAAGAACCAAACTTGGCTTTTTGTCTATAGCAGGTCTATCATCAGTTTTTCCTGTTTCTTGTTTAATATCAGCGGGTATTCCCAGACGCAAAGAAACAATACTCCCCGGCTGTAATGCTGCTACAAATTTCTCTGCATCAGCTTCATTCTGTATTTTATCCATGGGAATAAATACTGTAGAAACAACTGCGTAGTCCAAGCCACAGGCTTTGGCTGCCTTCAAAAGACTGTTATCATATACAGTCTGAGGCAGTTTAAACAAAGTCGGTTTGCTGCCACCCGTTATTTGCAAGGCTTTCTGTGCTTTACACAAGTCTGACACTAGCTTATCTTTAGTAAATTTTTCTTCTTTAGCAGTACCTACAAACCCATAATTGCCTATAGTAAAGCCCTCTTTGGCTATCAGAGCAACCAAATTAGCATCCCGTGCAGCATTCTGTCCTTCCAAGAAAAAAGTACCGGTGAATTTATATTTTTGTAAAGTACTGACGATTCCTTCCATTGTGCCCCGGTCAGCCATACCATCAAATGTTAAAGCAATGTTTTTGGTTTGTTCTCCCTTGTGTTTGCCTATTACCAAAGCCGGTTCTGAATTTTCGCAGGCTTTTAAGGCAACAGCAATTTCCTCTGTAGCCTGATACTCATTAGAATAATCCCGGAAATTTATATGATCTGCCTGAGCTTTCATGGGATCAGTCTTGTGAAAGAAAAAAGCTGCTCCGGCAATTATTCCCACTATAGCTACCAATAAAATTATTTTTCCTTTTTTCACTTTAGTATCCTCCGTTACACTCGTTCCAATAAAAAGGCATTAGAAATAATAAGAAACTTGTGTCCATAAAGTCCTGCCTTTTTCTCCTGTAACTAAATCTTCCAAATCATAATATTCTACCCCTAAAACAACGTTAGGGAATAAAGTATAATACCACATTGCTCCCGGTCCTCTAAAACCATCCATATAACCACCCAAACCGGTCATAGTATGTGCCACATAGGTTCCCATAGGCTGACGATAATATTTCAAATCAACTTCATAAGATCCTTTTTCCCAAGTAGCCAGCTTACCATATTGTACCGTTGTCACAAAGCCATTTTTTCTTCCGTCCTCATCTGCTTTATTACCGGTTAAGCCCATGATACCGACTTTCCACTTGTCATTCAGCCAATAATTGGCATAGGCATGGCCAATGACTTTGTCCCCTGTATTCCAATCGTCCTGATTGAATTTTGCTAATCCCAGGCCATACTCTGCCTGGTCGGTTTTATAACTTGCCAGCAAAGAATATACCCAACCATGTGCTTCCGTCTTACCGGTCATGACCTCATAATTTACAGGATCGCCCACATTAGCCACAATACCGGTAATGGAAGAATCATAAATATTACCTTCTCCTATCATATAGCCAAACCGACCTGCCGTAAGAACGGTAGCACCTGTTAAACCACGCACATACCAACGGGAACTTTCGTACCAGTCATCATCATTATCGTGCTGACTGAGAAAATGTTTATTTCTCTCCAGCATGCCAAAAGCATGCCAATCATTATTAATTTTGGCTTCCAAATAGAGCCGTAATCTCAATCTGCTATCTTTCCATTGATATTGAGGAGCACCGCTATTGTGATCATAGCTATAACGAATTTCACCGCTTATTTTCCACTTACGTTCTTCATCACGTTTGGCGTCTGTGGCCTCTGAAGACATCTGCGTGGAAGTTGCCAGTTTTCCCGCCTTCATACCATAATTTTTTAATTCCGGTGCTAAAATTTCTTTTAGATTCATTACTTCTTTAACACCAGACTGTTGTTTAAAAGCATCATCAGTCAGACTCTTAGCTGTAGTATCTTGCAGATTAAGAGTTTGAATTGCCTGCATGGTCATAATGGTCATATCATTTTTGCTGCAGTTTTCTTTATTTACATTAACAACTCCTGCAGGCAGTTTTACTATTCCTTGTTTTACCAAAACACCCATATCCTCATAGGCTTGTTCCGGAAGTTCACTTGCCATCACATTTGCCTTTATGCTTTTAACGGCCTTTCCTTGCTCCGGAGCCTCCTTAACCATGGCAAACCCAGGCTGCTGCCAGCATAGCATTGCCATAACTAATAACCCATATTTTGCTTTACATTTCATTACTGCCAACCCCCAAAATTAACTGTCCAAAATTCTTATTTTTTACCATTTTATAAGTAAGTAACACTTCTTATATTATAATCCTACTTCCTGAAAATAACAAATTTAATTGTTTATTAATCTTAAAATGTAACGATTTTTACATTGTTAAGTAACAAAAAAAGGACTCTTGCCTCAGCAAGAGTTCTCACAATTGTTGCAATTTTATAAAACACTTCGGTACACAATTCTTATTTAAAATATTGGCGGAAAGGGTGGGATTCGAACCCACGGAGGTTTTAACACCTCGCTAGTTTTCAAGACTAGAGCCTTCAACCGCTCGGCCACCTTTCCAAAGGTTACTTTCAAAGTATAATATAGCTTTTCCTTCGTGTCAAGTCGTGTTTCTTGTATATATGGCAAATTCCGGTTATTTTACTTTCTTAGTTCTCCCACAGACCAGCGTTTATCTTCACGATAATTTATACTGCCTACATTTCCCAAGGCTCTTATAAAGAAAGCCTGAATATCCGGATCTACTTCCTGTCTGCTAATAGCCTTTTTAAACATTACATAGCCGTCACCGCCGTTAGCCAAAAAGCTGTTGGTTACTACGGTATAAACCTTTTCCAGAGCTACTTTACCCCCATCCGGAAGAACAAGATCAACAATTCTTTGACCTTGGGGCATATCCGGTTCAAAAGCAACCCTTATGCCTGAGAACCGCCCCTGACCAACTAATTTATTATCTACACCAAAATCAATGGCATCTAAAACATCTTTGCCTTTCATTTGTAAAACAACCACTTTATCGCGGTGAGGATATATTTCCATGACTCGCCGGGCTGTCACATTGCCCACCGGCAGATCGGCTTTAAAACCACCACCGTTTAAAATCGCAAAATCTGCATTGAAGCTATGGCGCAGTAAATCTGTTAAATATTCTGCTACTGCTGACTGCTCATATTTATCGTTGCCCAAATATTTGTAATTATACGTCAGCACTTGACCATATTTCTCATCCACAGCGTTGCAAAGAGGTCTTACTGCATTAGCTACATACTCATTAGGTAAGGCATTCATGTTCTTGACCTGTAAGAGTTCCTGACTGGTTTTTTTTACTGCTTTCTCATCCGTAGAATAGATAAAA
>JALCSJ010000027.1 GCA_022653215.1 Acidaminococcaceae bacterium | reverse complement strand
CAGTAATTCCACCTTTAACTTTGTCTCCTTTTTTGACTAAAACATGAACAGAATCAGGCATGACAATTTCTGTACTGGAGCCAAATTTAATCATGCCATAGCACTCCCCTTGCTGCAAATTACGTCCTAAAGAGACCCAGGACACAATACGGCGAGCCAAAATTCCGGCAATCTGAATAACCAAAACACGTTCTTTACCATTATCCAACCCAATAGCATGTCGTTCATTAACTACAGGAGCCGAATCTTTGTAAGCAGGCTCAAAACCACCGCAAGTATAACGTTGATATTTAATTTCACCGGAAATCGGTGAACGATTGACATGGACATTAAAAACCGAAAGAAAAATTGTAACCTTTATGGCAGGAGCGTTGAGAAACTCCTCATCATACATGCTCTCAATGGCCATAACTGTACCATCGGCAGGAGAATATAAAACATGTTCGTCTTCTTTGACCTGACGCTCCGGATTACGGAAAAAGTAAACAAAATAACAAGTCACCAGGGCAGGCAAAATAGCCGCAGTAATTCCGTAGCCATAAGCAAGCAGCAAGGTAATTGCCGCTCCCGTAAGAAAAAACGGATAACCGTCTTTGACGATTTTATATTTTCCCAATGTTCCACCTCCCATTTGCAAATTACTCTCTATTATAATATATCTATAGTGCTTTGTCTATGGTTTCACCACTATATTTAGCTTTTAATATTTCTATTACAAATTCCGGCAGCACCATCATACGGCCTAAACGACTGGGTTGTTTATATAATCTAAACAACCATTCCAAAGAAGCTTCCTGCATCCATTTAGGAGCTCTTTGCATTTTACCTGCTAAAACATCAAAGCTGCCGCCTATACCAATACGCACAAAAGGTTTTAAATCTTTAGAATACCTGTTCAGCCAGAGTTCTTGTTTAGGAGCTCCCAGAGCCACAAACAAGATATCAGCATTGCTGGCATTAATATCGGAGACTATTCCGGCATTATCTTCTTCCTTAAAAAATCCATTGCGGCAGCCCACAACAGAAAGTCCTGAAAACATTTTCAGGCACTTTTCCTTTGCGGCTTCCGCTATGCCCGGTGCCGAACCAAAGAAATATACTTTAAAACCCTTTTCTCCTGCTGTTTTCATCATTTCTAAAAACAAATCAAATCCTGCCACCCGTTCCGGGACTTTAAATCCTAATTGGCGGCCCCCCCAAACAGTACCTGCCCCATCCGGAAGAATACAAGAGGCATTTTCCAGAACTCGGCGATATTGAGGGTCTTTATGTCCCAACATAATAATTTCAGCATTGGCAGTAACTACATTTGTATTTACCTTGGCTTCTATACACCCGGTCAGATATTTTACTGCTTCCGCCATCGTCAAAGGATTAACCGGGATACCAAGAATATTTATTCTAGGAAGTTTATTCATAGAAACCTCTTTATTAAAATTTTACTCAATATAGGAATTAATCAGAGAAACATTTTTATTAATGCATTTGTATTTATAAACAGGACGACCTACACAGCCACGATTCAGTTCCAAATGGAGAACATGAATAGACTTTAAAAAATCCAAATACTTTCTGATAGATACTCGAGAAATACCAACTTTATTGGAAATCTCTTCTGTGGTAAAATTGCCATCGATTTTAACAACTTCCTGCCAAACGTTATATAAAGTGGTTTTTTCCAAACCTTTAGGAATCTTACCGGTAATCAGCTTGCTGCGATTAAGCAGCGACCCATCTAATTCTGTCTGCTTAATTGTTTCGGTTTCCTTATTAATCATGCTATAGCGTTGTTTGAAATTGTTAAGTGCGAGACTGAATCTTTCAAATTCAAAGGGTTTAATAATATAGTCGAATACACCTAAACGCAAAGCAGTCAGCACTCTTGTCCTGTCTGACGCTGCAGAAATCATAATAACATCCACATCTATGTTCTTGATACGAATTTCTTTTAATAAGGCCAGTCCATCTTTACCCGGCATGAAAACATCCAGAATAACCAAATCAACCTGTTTTTCTTCTAAGTAGTTTAGTGCTTCGTCACTGCTTCGAGCAATATGCATAAGCTTAAAGCCATCTAATTGGTTAATATAAACCTCATGCAATTTTCCAACCATTGGGTCATCTTCTACTACTAAGATCTTAATCATTTTTCAAATCCTCCTTTAAAGGTATTTCAATAGTAAATTCTGTTCCGTTTAATTCATCGGATTCTATTTGAATAGTACCATGTAAACTGTCTAAATGTTGTTTTACTAATGCCAGGCCGAAACCGTGTCCCGCCCCTTTTGTGGTATATCCCTTGATAAAAATTTTGCTGATGTTTTCTTTTGAAATGGCTTCTCCGTTGTTTTCTACCTGAATAAGCAGCTCATCTTCATAAGGCATAATTGACAAATTAACTAATCTATCGTCTTTTTTCTTTTGTAAAACATCAAAAGAGTTTTCCAAAAGATTGCCTATTATAACGATAAGTTCATGTACATCAACTTTCTCTGTCATTTCTTCAGGAAAATTACACTCCTCTGTTAAAGAAAACTCCACTAATTTCTCCTGGGCACGGCTTTTTTTACCAAAGAGAAATGCGGCAAGAACAGGATTATGAATTTTACTGTTAATATCTTTTAAATCTTCATTGGAATCTTCCGTAATGTCAGAAATATATTTTTTTAATTCCGCTAAATTGTTAGTATAGATCAAACCCTTGATTACATGCATTTTATTCATGAATTCATGGGTTTGTGCCCGCAGGGTATCTGCATAATTGGTTACCCCGCTAAGCCGTTTGGCCATTTCCTGTACTGTGTTCTTTTCATTTAAGGTTATTAGAAGTCCATTAACTCCTCCTGCTGTTTGCAAAGGAGAAATACTGGCCAGAACCTCCAGCCCGTTAATATTAATGGTTTGTTCATCCAAGGGTTTGTTATTCTTGGAAACTTGCACAAGGATTGTGTCATCGGCAATGGTCTTAAAAGGCTTTTTCTCCCAATCAGTGTTCTCCGGCAAACCGGCTTTGGATAAAAGTTCTTTTGCTCTTTTATTCAACATATAAATATCCATATCAGCATCAACAGTTATAATTCCTTCTTCAACAGTATCCAAAAGGATATTACGTTCTAAAAGAATAGCTGCCAATTCCTTCGGTTCATAACCTGACAGTGAATGTTTGATCTGTTTTGACAAAAGAACGGCCCCCAAAATACCAACTGCCAAACCGATTATGCCAGTAACCTGAATAAGATCTACTGCATCAGAGCTTAAATCTTTGCTTAAATTTTCGGGAAAAGCAACAATCACATAACCTAAGGGTTTATGATTATCATCAAAAATTGTTTCAGCCTTATTGCTTTTAAACATATTACCGGGCAACTCACTGATTTTTGATAATGGATTACTTTTCAGCATGGAATCATTGGTAGAATTAAAAATTCCCACAATATTTTCCCTACTGTCAAAAATAACAATGCTGGAATTTGTGGCACTGCTTATTGCTCCGATTGCTCTATTAATGGCAGCTTCATCAATTGGTTTTTTGCTCAAGGCCTCTTTAATTTCTTGATTTCCCACAATTGTCATGGAAATCTTTTGTGCATTAGAACCTAGGCGAACACTAACCATACTGCCCATCTGTCTTGTTAAAAAGTAAGAATTAACAAGGACCGAAAGAAGAATAACAATAAAAACTAAAATAGAAATGGACTGATAAAGTTTAAGTCCTTTAATTTTAATTTTAGCTTTAGACAAGTTATCACATCCTTTAAATGGACTTAGCTTCCTGAGGTACCGTCAAAAATCTGATGCCCGGGTTACGCTCTAAAATCCAGTTCAAGCTCCATTCGTTATTAACTAAGATAACAGGTAAATCCTGTTGATCATAAACCAGCATACCATTATCCAAACCTTTAATATTTGAAATAGCTTCAGGGTTATCTGAATATACCCATCTGGCAACAGAATACCCCAGCTGATTCATGAGCAACTGGGCACCATATTCATGAAGAAGACGATATTCCAGTACTTCCAGCTGTAAGACACCAACTACGCCTACAACAAAACTTTCCATACCAATATTTTTTTGTTTGAATACCTGAATAGCTCCTTCCTGAGAAAGTTGAGCTATACCCTTTTCGAACTGCTTCCGTTTAAGAGAATCTTTAGGTTGAACTCTGGCAAAAATTTCCGGTGGAAATACGGGAAAATCAGGAAAGAAAAATTTATGCTTTTCCGAGCAAACCGTATCTCCTATAGAAAAGATCCCGGGATCAAAAACACCGATAATATCTCCCGGATAGGCAGTTTCCACAATGGTTCTTTCCTGTGCCATAAACTGCTGGGGTTGAGAAAGTTTAACGGTTTTTTGTCCCTGCATATGGTAAACGCTCATACCCTTTTCAAACACACCGGAACAAATTCTCATAAAAGAAACTCTGTCTCTGTGGGCAGGATTCATATTGGCCTGAATCTTAAATATAAAAGCAGAAAAATCTTCGTCAGTAGGTGTAACGATTTCCCCCTCTTTAGTTTTTCTGGGTTGCGGCGTGGGAGCTAATTCCAAAAATTTTTCCAGAAAGCTGCGAACACCAAAGTTAGTCATTGCGCTGCCGAAAAACATAGGAGTTAATTCACCGGCATCAACTTTTTCCAAATCAAATTCATCACCGGCCATATCCAATAACTCAATATCATCTTTTAAAGTCTTAAAATTGTCTTCACCGATTGCTTCCCTGATATGAGGATCGTCAAGACTGCCCGTAGTTGATTTAAGCATCTTGGAGCCATGGGTATTATCGCTGGAAAAAAGTTCTACCTGATTTTTTAATCTGTCATAAACCCCAATATAATGGCCATCTATACCGATTGGCCAGTTAATGGGATAAGCATTAATGCCCAAAACTTTTTCAATTTCATCCATTAGGTCCATAGGTGAACGCCCATAACGGTCCAATTTATTAACAAAAGTAAAAATCGGAAGTTTTCTTTTATGGCATACCCAGAACAATTTTTTAGTCTGAGGTTCAACACCTTTAGCTGCATCAATCAGCATAACTGCACTGTCAGCGGCAATTAAAGTACGATATGTATCTTCACTGAAATCCTGGTGACCGGGAGTATCAAGAATATTTACTCTACATCCCGCATAGTCAAATTGCAAAACACTGGAAGTTACCGAAATTCCTCTTTGTTTTTCTATTTCCATCCAATCAGAAACTGCATGTTTATTGCTTTTTCTTGATTTTACAGAACCTGCCAGATGAATAGCTCCTCCATATAACAAGAGTTTTTCCGTTAAAGTTGTTTTACCTGCATCAGGATGAGAAATAATGGCAAAAGTTCTACGTTTAGCCACGTTATCCTGTAATTCTGACATGAACAATCCTCCTGTCTAATTTTTGCTAAGCACATTTTAATAAACTAAATAAGTTTATTAAATAGCCATACCTATTATATCAGTTTTGGCTCAAAAAAACACCACAAAGATTAATCTTTGTGGTGTATTTTTTTAAAAATTGGTCGGAGCGGCGAGATTCGAACTCACGGCCTCTTCCACCCCAAGGAAGCGCGCTACCAAACTGCGCTACGCCCCGAACACAAGATACATTATAGCTTTTTAGGGGTGCATCTGTCAAGGAGAAAATCATTAAAGTATTTTTGCCCCTCGTAAATCAAGCTTTAGCAGCTTAACAGTACTATCCATCCCTTCCTTTTTCAGTGCTTCCTGCATGGCTAGGCCGATTTTATTGCCATCTGCCTGTAAATGGGCAACTGCCAGCAAAGTGGACCCGCTGCCGGAAATAACAGCACTGTACGCCCCTGCTTTTTTAGCTGCGGCAAAAGCCTGAAAAGAACCGGGAATCAATGGTCCTCTATAAGGCTGGTGAAGTTTATCTTCCATTGCTATTGGAAGCAGACGACTTTTGCCACTCATTAAAGCACCTACCAAAAGAGCTGCACGACTGGCAGAAAAAACTGCATCCTTATGAGGTATAACAGCAGGAATTGCACCTCTGGCCTTAGCTGTAGATAATGGCATATCCGGTATGACAGCTATAAGATTATATCTGCGGGCCGGTACAATACGCAACGCTTGTGCTGTACCATTTTCCATAAAGCTAATGGTAAAACCGCCTAAAATAGCAGGAGCAACATTATCAGGATGTCCTTCGATTGCAGTGGCCATATTAAGCAGTTCCTGTGGTTTCATTGTTTTACCGGAAAGGTAGTTGGCAGCCATTAGCCCTCCCACAATAGCAGCTGAACTGCTGCCCAATCCTCTGGAGAGGGGAATATCATTTTTCATATGTACCTTTAGGCCGGTTTCAGTATGCTTAACTTGTTCCCATAGCTTTAAAAAAGCCAGGAAAGCAAGATTGTTGGGAGAAGGATGCATCCTTCCCTCACCTTCACCTTCTATTTCCAGTTCATATCCTTCAGGTATGAGTTCAAAGGTAAAAGTATCATATAAAGTACAGGCCATACCCAGGCAATCAAAACCTGGCCCACAGTTAGCACTGGTTGCCGGTACACGTACTGTGACAAGCTTATCATTGGTTTTCAGCATGGTTAATCACCTATTATTCCAGCGTATTATCTTCAACTCTGATTACATTGGAAATTTTTTCCACAACCGGCAAACCATTCAGAGTAGTTTCAGCCATACGCAAATTATATTCGGAAACCCCATAAGTGATAACAACGATTTCCGCTAAATTGCCAACTTTTTTCTTTTGAATTACATTATTCAAGCTGACGTTCTGAGACCCGAAAGCTGAAGCAATAGCTGCTAAAACACCGGGTTTATCCTGAACTAAAAGTCTAATGTAACTAGGTGAATAAATGTTTTCAATGGAGCATAAATGTTTTTCTTCGTAGCAGGTACAGCCTATCCGTCCATTGCAATCATGAAGAATATTTCTGGAACATTCAATAATATCACTGCAGACAGCACTGGCAGTTGGCATTCTCCCTGCTCCCTTACCAAAGAACATAGTTTCTCCCACTATATCCCCTGTAACATAAATAGCATTATAAACGTCATTAACAGTAGCCAGAGGATGATTCATGGGCAGCATGGTAGGATGAACTCTGACACTGATACCTGTCTTAGGATCATTTTTGGCAATGCCCAAAAGCTTAATTACATAGCCTAATTCTTGGGCATACTCTATATCCCTGATATTGATTTTTTCAATACCTTCTACATATACATCTTTGAGATCGATTCTTGTGTTAAAAGCAATAGAAGCCAGAATAACCAACTTTCTTGCTGCATCCAAACCACCTATATCTGCAGTAGGATCAGATTCTGCATAACCCTTATCTTGGGCTTCTTTTAGGACCTTATCAAAATCCTCATGATTCTGAAGCATTTTGGTAAGCATATAATTGGTAGTACCGTTAATTATACCCATGATAGAAGTAATATTATTAGCGGCTAAACAGGCTTTCAATGGTCTGATAATAGGAATTCCACCGGCAACGGCAGCTTCGAACATAAAATCTTTCTGTTGTTTTGCCGCTTCTCCCAAAAGTTCATTACCGAATTTGGCAATAACATCTTTATTGGCAGTTACAACATTTTTTCCTGCTTTTAAAGCAGCAGTCATATAATCTTTGGCAGGCTGCTCACGGCCCATCAATTCCACAATTATATCTATTTCCGGGTCATTAAGCAGTTCATCTACATTGTCTGTAACTGCTAAATCCGGATCTAAATTTGTGGCTTTTTCAGGATGCCTGGCATACACCTTTTTGATTTTTACAGGCACTCCCACACGATGACTAATAGCCGCAGCATTTTGCTTAAGGACAAGAATAACCCCGCCACCTACTGTGCCGGCTCCCAACAGCCCAATATTAATTTGCTTTTTCATGAAATTACACCCCTCAATGTTTTTTCACTTCATTGTGATTTTTATTTAATCCACCTGGCCCAAAACCTCCAGGCGTTTAACGCCTTCAATCAAACGCAGCTTATCCAATAAAGCTTCTAATTCTATATCCATTGTTTTTGTCTCTACGGATATAGTGGTATTGGCAACTCCTTGTAAAGGAATACCTTGGTTAATCGTCATAATACTGCCGGAGTCATTAGCAATTGTGTTAAGGACTTTAGATAAAACTCCCGGTTTATGCTCTAAAAGCAATGACAAAGTAACAATTTTTTCTTTACTGGCATCATAAAACGGAAATACATAGTCCTTATATTTATAATAAGCACTACGGCTGAGACTTACCTTAGCAACTGCCTCGTTAACAGTTTTCATTTCTCCTCTTTTTAAAAGCTCTTTGACAATAATAGTCTTTTTTATTGCTTCGGGAAGAATTGTTTCACATACCAGATAATACGTATCATTCTTTTTTTGCGCCATGACTTTTGTCCTTCCTCTCTTTATTCATGCTTGCCGGTTCTACTCATTAATTTATTTAAAGCTTCTTTGACACTCAAGCCTTGAAATAACACTTGATACAGAGCTTCGGTAATAGGCATTTCCACGCCATATTTTTGTGATAAAACATGAATTGCTTTCGTGGTATCAATGCCTTCGATTACCATATGGGTAGAAGCAATTATTTCTTCACAAGTTTTACCCTGAGCCAAAGCTAAACCAGCTCTGTGATTTCTGCTTTTAGGGCTGGTACAGGTAGCGATTAAATCTCCAACACCGGCCAATCCTGAAAAGGTCTCCTTCTGAGCTCCGATTTTGACCCCTAAGCGGGTTATTTCGGCCAAGCCTCTAGTAATCAAGGCAGCCTTGGAATTCTCGCCAAAATCAAGTCCGCTTACCATACCGCTCACTAAAGCTATTGCATTTTTTAAGGAACCGCATAATTCAACCCCTAAAACATCATGAGATGTGTATGGACGGAAATAGTTATTGATAAAAACTTTTTGCAGAAGTTCAACCGTCTTTTCCTCATTAGAAGCAATAACAGTAGCGGCAGGCTGCCTCTGACTTAATTCTATAGCAAGATTAGGTCCGCTCATAACTGCAATATGAGCAGCCTGAGGCAGACCCTTATGTATTACCGTGCTCATGGAATCCATATTTGTTAAATCAAATCCCTTGGTACAAGACAAAATTATTTTATCGGCACAGTTTGAGATTTTACTGATAGACAAAACAATTTGGGCCATACCTTTGGCAGGAACCACCAGAACTATTAACTGAGCAGCTTTTACCGCCAGTTCCAAATCATTGGTTATTGTTATATTGTCAGCCAGTTTTAAATCAGGAAGATAATCTTTATTACAGCGAACAGCATTTATTCTTAGAGCCTTTTCTTTATTACGGACCCAAAGAACAACATCATGTCCATTATCATTAAGAATTTGTGATAAAACCGTTCCCCAGCTTCCTGCACCAATAACAGAAACTTTCATGTAAATCTCCTACTTACCGTTTATTTTATTTTTAAAGCCTGAAAAATGGCCTTCTTTTATTTTGGTCTCATTGCCATGGAGCAAACGAATAATGTTTTCATAATGCCGTACAATAACAAATAAACAGGCAAATGTAACAAATACAATTAATTCCCAGGGATAATCCCTATAGAAAGCAGCAAAAGGCGTCACAAAAGCTGCAACGACTGATGCCAAAGACACATATTTGGTCACAAAGACAATTCCTGCCCAGACAGCTAGAGAAAAGATGGAAACATCAGGCATAAAATAAATTATTAAACCTAAGCCTGTGGCCACCCCACGACCGCCCTTAAAATGCAGGAACACAGAAAAAGTATGTCCCAGCAAAGCAGCTATGGCCGCAACTAATTGCAGATGAAGGTTTGCCTCAAAGAAAAATTTCACCAGCACGACTGCGGCTATGCCTTTAAGAATATCTCCTAAAAGCACAAAGGAAGCCATTCGGGCCCCCACTGTGCGAAAAACATTGGTGGCCCCGATATTATGACTACCATATTTTCGTATATCAATTCCACAAATCATTTTAACTAACACCAGACCGGTGGGAATAGACCCCAGTATATATCCGATCAGTGCGGCAATAAAATACATCATTTCCGATTCCTAGTCTTCCTCGTTCTTCCCTCTGACAATAATATCTATGGGAGTGCCCGTAAAATTAAAAGCTTCTCTTAATTTGTTTTCCAGATATCTTTGATAGGAAAAATGCATTATTTCCGGCTCATTGACAAAGATAACAAAAGTAGGTGGTTTTACCTTTACCTGTGTAGAATATAAAATCTTTAAGCGTTTGCCCTTATCGGCCGGTGGCGGATTAATAGCCACTGCATCAGTTATTACTTGGTTCAGGACCGAAGTAGAAACTCTCAGATTATTAGCCTCAGCCACTTGTTTGATTGTCTCAGGCAGCTTGCTGATACGTTGATTAGTTACAGCCGAAACAAAAACAACAGGCGCATATTGCATATAAATCAATTCGTTTCTCAACATCTCGGTAAAACGAATGGTGGAATCATTTTCTTTCTTATACAAATCCCATTTATTTACTACAAGAACAACGCCTTTGCCTGATTCATGGGCATAACCGGCAATACGCTTATCCTGCTCGGTAACACCCTCTACAGCATCAATAATCATAAGGACTACATCACTGCGGTCTACAGCTCTAAGGGTTCTGATAATACTATATTTTTCAATCGGTTCATCAATCTTGCCTTTACGGCGCATTCCTGCTGTATCGATGAACAAGAATTTCTGGCCGTCTCTGACGGCAGGCGTATCAATGGCATCTCTGGTAGTCCCTGCTATATCGCTGACAATAGAGCGGTTTTCTCCCACCAGGGTATTGAAAATAGAAGATTTGCCAACATTGGGACGACCAATAATTGCAACTTTTATAATATCTTCATCATCATCGGTGACTTTGGAAGAAGCAGGGAATTTTTCCACTACTGCATCAAGCAAATCACCTAAGTTTAAACGATTTACGGCAGAAACAGGTATCGGTTCCCCAATACCCAAATTGTAAAATTCATATATTTCCGATTCCTGTTTCATGGAATCGGCTTTGTTCACTGCTAAAATAACAGGCTTTTTTGAGTGACGCAATATTTTAGCTACTTCGGCATCTTCAGTTGTAATGCCGCTTCTGGCATCACAGACAAAAACAATCACATCAGCTTCATTAATGGCAATCTGTGCCTGTTTACGAATGGAAACAGCAATCTCATCGGTGTTTTGAATTTCAATACCACCTGTATCCACCATGACAAATTCATTGTCCAGCCACTCAGCATCTGCATATAAGCGATCTCTGGTGACCCCGGGAGTATCCTCCACAATGGATATTCTCTTATTTGCGAATATATTAAATAGTGTTGATTTGCCGACATTTGGTCTACCGACAATGGCAACTATGGGTTTGCTCATTTATTTTTTCTTACCTCATATTTTCTAAACATTGTTTGGCTGACAAAACTTCTCCTGTATAATAAACAGGAACATCCTTTAATTGGGATATGGTTTTACAGCCTGTTAAAACCATGAAGTCTTGCAAATTATGTTTTAATTTATTTAGTTCTTCCACGGCATATTCAACTCCGCCGTCTGTCAAATTCTTTAAGATATTACCGGCCATGCCAACAGCATTAGCTCCGAGAATTAAAGCCTTTAAAGTATCCATTGCCGTACGGATTCCTCCCGTAGCAACAATACCCTGTTGTTTTCCACATACTGCAACGGCTTCCAGTAGAGAAATAGCGGTAGGGATTCCCCAAGTACTTAACTCTTGGTTTGCGCCTTTAAAGCGCGCTCCTTCAATAGCTGGGAAATTAGTACCGCCTGCTCCACCTATGTCTATAATTTTCACACCTACATTCAATAATGCTTTAATTTCCCCTTTAGCCATGCCGC
Source organism: Acidaminococcaceae bacterium (assembly GCA_022653215.1). GTDB lineage: Bacteria > Bacillota > Negativicutes > Acidaminococcales > Acidaminococcaceae > JALCSJ01. Next base: position 5,594 of record JALCSJ010000027.1, on the reverse strand, counting down.
AGCCTGTTTCTTTAACGATTACAGGTACGGAAAGACTATGGCAAAGCTTTTCTATGGCTCTTAAATAACCGGAAAACTTCCTGTCACCTTCTGCCATAGCCAGCTCTTGAGCAGCATTTAAATGAATTTGCAAGGCCTGGGCCTCCACCATATCAACGGCACATTGACCATCGCTGACAGTAGCCAGAGCACTTACATTAGCAAAAATAATCCCTTGGGGATTTTCCAGGCGTACTACACGAAAACTATCGCTATAGTTATGAGACTTAACAGAACCGTACTGAGAACCTACGGCCATTGCACTGCCTGTTTCTTTTGCCACAATTGCTAATTGCCGGTTGACAGTTTCTAAAGAAGCTGCCCCACCGGTCATAGCATTAATAATAAAGGGATGAGTAAGAGTTTGCACCCCCGGTAAATTTGTTGCCAGGGAAACCCTGTCTAAATCAACTTCCGGTAAACAATTACTCATAACATGAATATCGGAAAACCCGGTTTTAACAGGTCCATCGGATAATGATAATGCATATTTGATGTGATCGTTTTTCCGACTTTCCCGACTATCCACGATATTTCCTCCCTATTCCTTTTTTTCTTCTGCAGCAGCCAGCTTCTCGCCTAAACCTTGAGAAAGCTCTTCTTTGTTATCAATAAACTGGCTTACTTCAGCTTTTGCCGCATCTTCCTTAGCTTTGCTGATGGAAAGACCAATCTTCTTTTCTGCAGTGTCAATGTGCAGAATCTTAACGGTAACTTCTTGGTCAAGTTTCAGAACATCTTCAGGTTTGTCAATTCTTTCATTAGCAATTTCAGAAATATGCACCATGCCTTCTACATTGTCTTTAATTTTAACAATTGCGCCAAAAGGCAGGAAGCGAATAACTTTACCGGTTAAAACTTGGCCTTCTTTGAGCTCTTTAACAGCAGTCTGCCAAGGATCTTCCAATAACTCTTTAATAGAAAGACTGATACGGCCCTTTTCCGGATCCAATCCTTTAATATAAACATCTACTTCGTCGCCCGGTTTGTATAAATCAGCGGGTTTAGCACCCTTGTCCCAGCTCAGTTCAGAAACATGAACAAGACCTTGTACATAAGGAGCAATTTCTACGAACATACCAAAATCAACAACATTTTTAACTACGCCATGTACTGTTGTTCCTTCTTTAAAAGTAGTGAAAGCATTGTCCAATGCTTCTTTTCTTTCTTCCAGTCTCTTAGCTCTTTCTTCTTTGTAAGCATGTGTCTTGGCGATTTTTTCTTCTCTAAGCACATTTCTTCTGGATAAAACAAGACGTTTCTTTTCCGGATTGATTTCCAAAACAGCAGCTTTTAATTCCTTGCCTTCAAATTCCTTAATGTTTTCAACACGTCTTAAATCAAGATGTGAAGCAGGAATAAAACCGGTAATACCGGAAAGTCCCGGCAAAGATACAGTCAGACCGCCCTTTACAGCTCTTAACCCTTTAACATCAATTTCCTTTTCAGCTTCCAATTTAGCCGGAAGATCAGTCCAAGCTGCATCTGCTACAGCTTTGGTACGTGATAAAATAACTAATCCGTCTTGGTTTTCACTAGCAACAACTTTCAAAGTTACTTTATCTCCAACTTTAACTTTGGGAGTGACGGATTCTTTTGTACCGCCTGCTTCCCATTGATCAAAAGCAACAGAGCCTTCGCTTTGATAACCGAAGTCTACAACTACCTCTTCTTCAGTAATTGCAACCACTGTTGCTTCTACAACCATTCCGAGATGTAGACGCATACTTTCCTTTTCCCCTAGCAAGCTTTCCATAGTTTCCATAGTGACGATTGCCTCCTCAATAATTTCTGCAGGCGTTGATGCGCCGGCAGTAATACCTACTTCTTTAATATTATATAACATCTCAGGTTTAATATCATCTGCAGTTTCCAGAAGATAAGACCTGGGATTTATAGCCTTAACCAATTCCCATAAATGCCTGGTATTTGCACTTGTTTTTCCACCAAAAACAAATACTGCATCAACCTGTGAAGCCAGTTCTTTGGCAGCTTCCTGTCGTTGAGTGGTTGCATTGCAAATAGTTTTCATGACTTTATAGTCACCGGGTTTTTGCTCTTTGAGAATATTTAAGAGCTTTTCCCATTTTGTTTTTTCCCAGGTTGTCTGACTTACTACTCCGTAAGCTCCAACTGCCGGAACAGATTCAACATCTGACTCAGTTTCCACAATACAACTGTTGTCTCCGGCCCAGGCTTTAATACTCTGTACTTCAGGATGTTTTTTTTCGCCGATAATAACAACAAACCGGCCTTCTTTCCCCAATGTTTCTGCTGCAGTTTGTACAGACCGGACATTGGGACAAGTTGCATCCACAATCTGTAATTTTTTCTCTTTAGCCTGAAGATAAACTTTAGGTCCTACACCATGGGAACGAAAAATCACTACATCATTGGCGTTAAATTCATCAAGACTATCTTTACAATTAATGCCTAATTTCTGCAGATTTTCAATTACCCGTTGATTATGTATCAACGGACCCATTGTTGCAATACTATTATTATACTCTTTTCTTGCCTGACACGCAATCTCCACAGCACGTTTTACACCATAACAAAAGCCATAATTCTTAGCAAGTGTTATTTTCATATATTTTACCTCATATTTTGTTGTTTTCAAGTAAAATTCTGATTTTTTCCATTAAGATCTCGGAATTTTTTTCTAATTCCACTTTATTCATCCGTCCTTCTGAAAAGGACAACGGCTCCCCAAAAACCACTTTAACCTTGGGCCAAAAAGTTTTTTGCAAAGACAAGTTGCTGCCAATTACTGCCGTAGGAACAACCAGAGCCTTTCCCTTATTAGCTATAGCCAAAGCACCAGGTTCTGCATGACCTAAAGCACCTGTTTTGCTTCTGGTACCCTCAGGAAAAATGCCCAAGACTTCTTGATTTTTCAAGATTTGCAGGGCCCTTTTCATGGCATTAAGGTCAACCTCTCCCCTTTTTACGGGAAAAGCTCCCAAAGAGGCACAAAGGGGACCAAAAACCGGGACGAAAAGTTCTTCTTTGGCCATAAAATATACTTTACGGGAAGAACTGCTGCCCACCAGAGGAGGATCTAATAAACTGGCATGATTGCTGGCAATTACCACAGGCCCGGTTTTGGGAATATTTTCCACACCGATAACTTCCAGACGAAATATTATTTTGAAAATAACATGAAAAACAAATCCCACAAAGCTATACCACATTTTACTCTACCCCTTACATAATTCTAAAATATTCGCTACTACCTGGGGAATAGACATATCAGACGTATCTATATAATGAGCATTATCAGCGCACCGTAAAGGAGCTACCTTTCTTTCACTATCGTATTTATCCCGAGCGGCAATATCATGAATAATGTCTTCAAGTTTAACTTCTTTGCCTTTTTCTTTTAACTCAAGATACCGTCTTTTGGCACGTTCTTCTACTGATGCAGTTAAAAACACTTTTACATCTGCGTCAGGAAAAACTACTGTGCCAATATCCCTGCCGTCTAAAACAGCACTGTCTGCCGAACCAATCTTTCTTTGCAAATCCACCATGGCAGTGCGTACTCCCGGCACGGCAGAAACTTCGGAAACTTCACCGGTAACTTTGCTGCTGCGAATATCTTCGGTAACCTCTTTGCCATCCATATACACATGATTGCAGCCAGGTTCCGGTTTAAAAGTAATGGCAATTTTATTAGCAATGGAAGTTACCAGCTCTTCACTAAAAGCTTCCCCTGAATTTAAAAATTTCAATGTTACCGCTCTGTACATTGCCCCTGTATCAATATAAACATAACCCAGTTTTTCTGCAACAAGTTTAGCGATAGTACTTTTGCCGGCACCGGCCGGCCCATCAATAGCAACAACAAGTTTTCCCATGGTTACTTACACCTCATTTGTAAGCAGCGGCATTTTCTCCTGCTACAAAACCTGAAGAAAAAGCAGCCTGCAAATTATAGCCACCCGTGTAACCGTCTACATCCAAAACTTCTCCGGCCATAAAAAGCCCGGGAACTAATTTAGAAGCAAAGGTTTTCGGATCAACTTCTTTTAAAGATATCCCTCCTGCCGTTACAATTGCTTCGGCCAAAGGTCTGGTGCCGGTTAAAGGCACCGTGAAATGTTTTAAGGTATTGATTAAACGGGAACGTTCTTCCTTGGTTAATTGATCAATTTCCCGGTCTGCAGTGAGACAAGCTTTGTCAATAACTTCCGGAATTAAGCTTTTAGGCAAAAGTTTATTTAAACCATTACCCAGCTGTTTACGAATATTATCCTGAAAATCTCTCTGGACCCTGGCATCTAATACTTCTGTAGAAAGAGCCGGTTTTAAATCAATTGATAAATCCAAGGGAGTCTTTCCTGCTTTAAAAGCCTTGGCCGCAGTTTTGCTTAGAGACAAAATAATGGGACCGGAAACTCCAAAATGGGTAAAAAGCATTTCCCCAAATTCACTGGCTAGGACTTTATCTTTATAAACAAGAGAAGCAGTAACGTTTTTTAAGGCAAGGCCCTGGAGGTGTTTAACATAATCAACAGGACATTCCAAAGGAACCAGAGATGGCTCTAAAGGTACAATAGTGTGACCAAGCTCTTTAGCCATTTTATATCCGTCTCCCGTAGAACCTGTGCCGGGATAGGTGGCACCGCCGGTCGTTAATACTACGGCAGTACCATAAATAATCTCTTTATTCTCACAAATTACTCCTGCCGCTTTGCCATCTTTTAGCAAAATGCTTTTAACCGGATGCTTTGTGAGAATTTTCCCCCCTGTTTCCAGGAAAATATGTCGCAAAGTATCTACTACATCCATAGCATGGTCAGACAGGGGAAAAACTCTTCCCCCTCGTTCTACTTTGGTCTTCAGGCCATTGTTTTCCAACAATTGAATTATATCATTATTGCTGAATTTACTAAAGGCACTATACATAAATTTCCCGTTACCGGGAAGATTTTTAATCAGTTCCTGATTAGTACAGGCATTGGTAATATTGCAGCGGCCCTTGCCGGTAATAAGAAGTTTCCGGCCAACTTTAGGCATTTTCTCTATGATAATTGTTTCAGCACCCTGCTGATTAGAACTAATCCCTGCCAAAAGACCTGCAGCTCCGCCTCCGATTATTAGCACTTTACTCATTTTTGTTCACGACCTTAAAAAGTTCCTTAAGTTCTTCCTGTGTCAAATCACGGAAAGTACCTCTTTTCATGCCATCCAAAGTAAGATTGGCAAGCTTGATTCTTTTTAAATTTCGTACGGGAAAGCCAATAAAATCACACATACGTCTGACTTGCCTGTTCCGTCCTTCATGAATGGTAACTTGAAATTTACTGGTATTTTTCTCTTTATCAATGCTTTGCAGTTCCACAAAAGCAGGTGCTGTTAAACCATCTTCCAAAGGAACTCCCATGCGCAGTAAGTCAAGTTTTTCTTCCGTAATTAATCCGTCTGCTTCTACAGCATAAGTTTTATTTATTTCTTTACTGGGATGAGTTAATTTCTGAGTTAAGGCGCCATCATTGGTCAAGAGCAACAGTCCTTCTGTACTATAGTCCAAGCGTCCCACCGGATAAAGT
>JALCSJ010000026.1 GCA_022653215.1 Acidaminococcaceae bacterium | reverse complement strand
GGTGCAGTTTTGACTACAAAAGAGAAACTTGAAGAAATGCTTCAAAAGACGGAAGTTATTAAGGCCGGAGGCGGGCCTGCTAAGGTTGACAAGCAGCACGCATCAGGAAAATTAACAGCCAGGGAAAGACTGGACATACTTCTGGATAAAAATAGTTTTGTAGAGTTAGACAGGTTCGTTGAACACAGGTGTGTCAACTTTGGCCAAGAAAAGAAATTTCTGGCCGGAGATGGTGTTGTAACCGGTTACGGAACTATTGATGGACGTACTGTTTTTGTATTTGCACAGGATTTCACCGTAGAAGGTGGTTCCCTGGGAGAAATGCATGCCAACAAAATTGTCAAGGTGGAAAAAATGGCTTTGAAAATGGGGGTGCCCTGCATAGGATTAAATGATTCCGGCGGTGCTCGCATTCAGGAAGCTACTGATGCTTTAGCAGGTTTTGGTAAAATGTTCATGCAAAACACCAGGTCTTCTGGAGTAATTCCACAAATTTCTGCCATTATGGGTCCTTCAGCAGGTGGTGCTGTTTATAGCCCAGCGTTAACAGACTTTATTTATATGGTAAAGAATACTTCTAAAATGTTTATTACAGGACCTGCTGTAGTAAAGTCCGTAACAGGAGAAGAAGTTTCCCAGGAAGCTTTGGGCGGAGCTATTACTCACAATACAAAATCCGGTGTAGCTGATTTTGCCGCAGAAAACGATACCGACTGTTTACAGCAAATCAGATATTTACTGAGCTTTTTACCTGCTAACAACAGAGAGAAACCTCCTGTTTATGAAGCAACCGATAAATACGACAGAATGGACGAAAGTTTGAATTCTGTTGTTCCCGATGATTCTCAACGGCCCTATGATATGTATGAAGTTATTAAGAGCCTTGTGGATGATGGCAAGTACTATGAGCCTCAAAAGGCTTATGCTACAAATATGATTACTTGTTTTGCCAGAATGGCAGGGTCCACCATTGGTATTATTGCCAACCAGCCTAGAGTCATGGCCGGATGTCTGGACATCAATGCTTCTGACAAGGCAGCACGTTTTATCCGCTTCTGCGATGCATTTAATATTCCTTTGCTGAATATCGTAGATGTGCCCGGTTTTCTGCCCGGTACCAATCAAGAATTCGGCGGTATTATCCGTCATGGTGCCAAAATGCTTTATGCCTATTGTGAAGCTTCTGTACCAAAGATTACTTTGGTTACCAGAAAAGCTTACGGCGGCGCATATTTGGCAATGTGCTCTCAGGATTTGGGAGCGGATTTGGTTGTTGCCTGGCCTACGGCAGAAATTGCCGTTATGGGACCGGCCGGTGCAGCTAAGATTATTTTCCGCAAGGAACCTGATGTAGAGAAGAAAACTAATGAATACATCAAAGAGTTTTCCACTCCTTATTATGCAGCTAAACATGGCATGGTAGATATGATTATCGAGCCTAAAACAACTAGACCGGTTATTATCAATGCTTTGCATAGCTTCAAGGATAAGAAGGAGTCTTTGCCCACTAAAAAACATGGTAATATTCCATTATAAATTTTATAAAGGGAAGAAACCTGTTGTTTAGCATATAGAAGTGTTGAGAAGTGCAAATCTAGAAAGAATGGAAGGTGAAGTGCATGGAAGGTTCTACTACCTCTAATCCTTGGTTAATATGTCTTATTAATATGACCATCGTTTTTGGCGTATTGATTGTCCTGGGACTAGTAATGAACATCATCAGATTGGTAGACCCCACTAAAAACAAAAAACCCAAGAAGCAAGACCTGGGTAAAAGCGCAGCTGTAAGCAAGGAAGAAGAAGAAAAAAAGGTAGCTGCTATTGCTGCTGCTATTGTTGCAAGTGAGGATGATGATGCGGAATTGGCTGCCGTATCAGCGACATTAGTTCATAAGTTCTTTGAACCAATGCAATTGCCACGCAGCTAAGACCATCAGATGATTTGTTTTACAGTATGAGGAAGGCAAAAACTAATTTAAGAAAATCTAAGGAGGATTTAATGATGAAAAAATTTAATGTAACTGTTAATGGTTCTACTTATTCCGTTGAGGTTGAAGAAGTTGGCGGCGCTGTAAGCGTAGCTCCTGCTGTAGCTGCTGCTCCCGTTGCTGCTGCTCCTGTAGCTGCTGCACCTGTTGCTGCTCCTGTTGCTGCTCCTGTTGCTGCTCCTGTAGCTGCTCCCGTTGCTGCTGCACCTGCTGCTGCTCCTGTAGCTGCTGGTTCTACCACTGTTGATGCTCCTATGCCTGGTAAGGTATTGTCCATTAACGTTAAAAAGGGTGACAAAGTTGCTGCCGGTGATGTTCTCTTGATTTTGGAAGCTATGAAGATGCAAAACGAAATTATGGCTCCTTCCGATGGCGTAGTATCCGATATTCGCGTTAGTGCCGGTGCTACTGTTGCTACCGGTGATGTAATGATCGTTATGTAATTTAACGTAATGACTATTATGAAGGGGGCAAATTAATGGATGCGTTTATAGTTGCCATATTATCTGTTATTCATGACAGCGGATTTATGGCTTTTACAACAGGAAATGCCATAATGATGCTGGTAGGATGTATATTGCTTTATTTGGCTATTGTTAAAGGATTTGAGCCATTATTGCTGACACCTATAGCTTTTGGCTGTATCCTGGCCAATGTACCCGGTACAGGCTTTGATACCCAGCCCGGTGTTATGTCGGTAATTCTTTATGGTATTAATAATGAAATATTCCCGCCTTTGATTTTCATGGGCGTAGGCGCTATGACAGACTTTGGACCGCTGCTGGCTAACCCTAAAACCTTGCTTTTAGGAGCTGCTGCTCAGGCTGGTGTTTTCGTAGCTCTGCTAGGTGCAATGCTGTTAGGGTTTAACGTGCGTGAAGCAGCTGCTATTGGTATTATCGGTGGTGCTGATGGCCCTACCGCTATTTACTTGGCTGCTAAGATGGCTCCCCATCTATTGGGTGCCATTGCCGTTGCTGCTTACTCTTACATGTCTTTGGTACCGCTGATTCAGCCTCCTATTATGACTCTGTTTACCACTAAACATGAACGTAGCATAAAGATGGCTCAGTTACGTACTGTAACACATTTTGAAAAAGTAGTGTTCCCGGTTGTTTGCACTATCTTCATTTCTTTACTGTTACCTTCTGTATGTGCTTTGGTAGGTATGCTGATGTTAGGTAATCTGTTCACAGAAGCCGGTTGTCTGGGTCGTTTATCCGATACTGCGCAAAATGCTTTAATGAACATTGTTACTATTCTTTTGGCAACTGGTACCGGTTTAACCATGAAGGCAGAAAGCTTCTTGACTAAAGAAACTTTGTTAATTATTTTCTTAGGTTTGGTTGCCTTTGCTTTTGGTACTTTAGCCGGTGTCTTATTTGGCAAGCTGATGTGCATTGCCGATGGCGGCAAGACAAATCCGCTGATAGGCAGTGCAGGCGTTTCTGCTGTGCCTATGGCAGCTCGTGTTTCTCAGGTTGTTGGACAGAAAGCCAATCCTAGCAACTTCCTTCTGATGCATGCTATGGGACCTAACGTAGCAGGTGTAATTGGTACTGCAGTAGCTGCAGGAACCATGCTTGCTATGATTGGACCTGCACCGAAATAATATTTTCTCAACACTTATAATTCAAAGCATGTCTTGATTATTCAAGACATGCTCTTTTTTTAATTGTATATAATTATCGTAAAATAGGGATAACCGGAAAAAAATGTATCGCCAAATAGGACGTATATTAAATATTGGTGGCAAACAGAAAAAAAGTCCTCATACAAAAGACAAAGCTTAATAAAAAATAAAGATAAGAAAAAAAGTTTTACATTTATAAAAAGGTTGTGAAAATTTTACGAAACAATTGTAATAATTATATTGCAAAATACCCTGCTCGGTGATATAATTTCAAACGTAGCTAAGATATTTAGCACAACTATCAAAGAAGGAAGTTGATAATATGAAATTTAAAAAGATTTTGGCAGCGTTGTTGGCATCTAGCTTGGCTATTGGGGCTTTGACAGGCTGCGGCGGCAGTAAGAAAGAAGCCGGTAAAGACGGAGACGTTATTAAAGTCGGAGTTTTTCTTCCGTTAACCGGAGATAACGCAGCCGGTGGTGAACTAGAGTTACGTGGTATTAAACTGGCTAATAAGCTTCATCCGAAAGTAATGGGCAAAAAGGTTGAACTGGTAGTTGCTGATAATAAATCAGATAAGGCTGAAGCAGCTTCTGTTGCGGCTCGTTTAATCGAAAAAGATAAGGTTAAGGTTATTGTAGGCAGTTATGGTTCTTCACTGTCCATGGCAGCCGGCAACATCGTAAAAGAAGCAAAGGTCCCTGCTGTAGGTACAAGCTGCACAAATCCGCAGGTTACTGCTAACAATGATTACTATTTCCGTGCTTGCTTTATTGATCCTTTCCAGGGTACTGTTATGGCCAACTATGCATTTAAAAAGGGTGCCAAGAAAGTTGCTATCATTCAAGAAGTATCTAATGACTATGCAGTTGGTTTAGCAAAGTTCTTTAAAGATGCTTTTGAGAAGTTGGCAGGTCCCGGCAGCGTTATTGAAACTGCTAACTACCAAACCGGTGATAAAGATTTCTCTGCAATTTTGACTAATATTAAAGCTAAGAATCCTGATGCTATTTTCGCACCCGGTAACTTTACAGAATCAGCCTTGTTGGTTAAACAAGCTCGTCAATTGGGTATTAAAGCTCCGTTCTTGGGCGGCGATACTTGGGAAACTCAGGAATTTATCGATGTAGGCGGCAAGGATGTTGAAGGCGTTGCTTTCTCCACTGCTTTCGACCGTGAAAAAGCAACTACTCCCGAAGCAAAGAAATTCTTGGAAGAATATGTTAAAGAATACAAAGGTGAACCTTCTGCACTGTCTGCTTTGGCATATGATGCTTATTTAATCGCAATTAATGGTATTGAAAAGGCTAACAGTCTTGATACCGTTAAGATTCGTGATGCTATTGCTGCAACTAAAGATATGGAAGGCGTAACCGGTAAGACTACTCTTGATAAGAACGGCGATCCTATTAAGGGTGCTGTTATTAAGACCGTTAAAGATGGTAAGTTCAAGTATTTAGACTTTGTTGCACCAGGTAAATAAATAGTATTTTCTATATTTCAGGACGCTTCCTCCTTTCGAGCAGGAGGCGTCCTTTTTAAAAGGAATGGTGTAAATCCATGGAAATCTTTCAAACGATTGCAAATATGACGGGAGCAGCATTAGCCCAGCATGTAGCGAATGGTATAAGTTTAGGCAGCTTGTATGCCTTGATTGCCATTGGTTATACTATGGTTTATGGTATTTTGCTGATGATTAATTTTGCTCATGGGGATATTGTTATGATGGCCTGCTATTTTGCGTATTTTGGTATTGCTGTCTTTAATCTTCCCTGGTATATAACTGTAGTAGTGACTGTAGTTTTAACAGCTCTTTTGGGAGCCTTGATTGAAAGAACAGCTTATCGGCCTTTACGTGATGCACCTAAGAACTCTGTTTTGATTTCCGCAATAGGTGCTTCTTTTTTACTGGAAAATTTAGCAAACTATTTATTCAGCGGCAGACCCAAACGGTTTCCCAGAATACCGATTTTGGAGCAGAATGTATCTTTGGGCAGTGTACAGATTCAGGTTATCAGTTTTGTTATTCCTGTTGTAACGATTCTTGGACTATTAATTTTATTGCATATTGTTAATCATACCAAAACAGGTATGGCCATGCGGGCTGTGTCTAAAGACTACGAAATTGCCCGTGTAATGGGTATTAATATTGATAACGTAATTTCCGCAACATTTATGATTGGCAGTGCTTTGGCAGCTGTAGGAGCTTTTATGTGGGGTGTTAAATATCCTGGTATTACTCCTATGATGGGCGTTATGCCTGGGCTTAAGTGCTTTATTGCAGCTGTTATCGGCGGCATAGGCAATATTAAAGGCGCTGTTTTAGGCGGGTTTATCCTGGGCATGGGAGAAATTATGATTGTGGCATTTTTCCCGCAGCTTTCCGGCTACAGAGATGCCTTTGCTTTTATTGTTTTGATTGTGATTCTCTTCTATAAACCTACCGGTTTAATGGGCGAGAAATTAATGGAGAAGGTGTGATTATGGCAAAAAAACAAAAACTGATTTTAACCATTCTCCTTTTAATTGTTTTGTTTGCTTTATCTTGGGTAGTTAATATAGCAATGGATTCCTATGTCCGCCGTATTATTAATCTGTGCCTGATTTATGCCATTATTGGTTTGTCTATGAACGTAACCAATGGGTTTACAGGTCAGTTCGCTTTAGGACAAGCGGGATTTATGGCCTTAGGCGCCTATGTAGTAGGTGTTTTCACGGTGCCGGTAAAATTAAGAGCCAGTGTTTTCTACGCAGTTCCCATGAATCCCTTGATTGCCAATATTCAGTTGCCTGTTTGGGCAGCACTTATTGGGGGCGGCATTTTGGCTGCCTTTGTAGCTTTTTTAATCGGTGCTCCTGTTTTGCGGCTAAAGGGCGATTATTTGGCCATTGCTACTTTGGGCTTTTCAGAAATAATTCGTATTGTTATTACCAATGCTTCCAGTTTTACTAACGGAGCTTTAGGCATTAAAGATATTCCTACTTTGAATGATACTCGTTATATCTTTGTTGCTACGGCGATTACCTTTATCTTTATTTCTCTTTTGATAAATTCTTCCTATGGCAGGGCATTTAAAGCCATAAGAGAGGACGAGATAGCTGCAGAAGCTATGGGGATTGACCTATACAAGCATAAATGTCTGGCCTTTATGATTAGTGCTTTTTTTGCAGGTATCGGTGGAGGTCTCTATGCTATGCTGCTTGGTACCGTGGACCCGAAAAACTTCCTGTTCACATTGACTTACAATTTCTTGCTAATTATTGTTTTAGGCGGGATGGGCAGTATTACGGGCAGCATGTTGGGTGCCATTGTAGTAACCGCAGGATTGGAATATCTGCGTGTATTTGATGAACCACTGGAATTGTTCGGAGTGAATATTCCTTTGTTCAGACCTGGGTTCAGAATGGTTATTTTTTCAATTTTGTTAATGATTTGTGTTCTGTTCTGGCGGCATGGTATTATGGGAACCAAGGAGTTCACCTGGGACGGTGCCAGAGAGTTTGTAAAACATCCCTTACGTATGTTTCATAGAAAAGGGGTGGCATAATGGACGTATTAAGAACTGACGGTATTACTATGCAGTTTGGCGGTGTCAGAGCTGTTTCCGATCTGAAACTTAATATTCAAGAAGGGGAAATAGTGGCTCTTATCGGACCAAACGGGGCAGGAAAAACAACTGTCTTTAATATGGTTACAGGGGTGTATAAGCCCACTTCCGGTAATATCTTTTACACGAAAGAAACAGGCAAGGAAGTTAATATTACAGGTAAGAAACCCAGTGATATTGCGAAATTGGGTATTGCCAGAACTTTTCAGAATATTCGTCTGTTTAAGGATTTGACTGTGTACGAAAATGTGCTTATTGCCAAGCATTTGCATTTAAAATCAGATTTTCTTTCTGCCACACTGCATTTGCCCTGGTATATGAAAGAAGAAAATAATGATAAAAAAGAAGTGGAAGAACTGCTGAAATCCGTAAATCTGTGGGATATCAGGGAAGAAAAATCATCATCCCTGCCTTATGGACAACAAAGACGGCTGGAGATAGTCAGAGCTTTGGCTACCAGCCCGAAAGTTTTGCTTCTGGATGAGCCGGCAGCAGGCATGAATCCTAACGAAACGGAAGATTTAACCGGGTTCATTAAAGAAATTCATGATAAATTCAAACTTACAGTTTTTATGATTGAACATCATATGGATTTGGTAATGGATATTTCCGATTGTATTTATGTGCTGGATTTCGGAGAAAATATTGCCAAAGGCACACCGGATGAAATTCAAAGCAATGACAGGGTAATTCAAGCTTATTTGGGGGTGGACGAAGATGCTTAAAGTAGATAATTTAGTGGTGTCCTACGGCGGCATTGAAGCTCTCAAAGGTATTTCTCTGGAAGTACCCGATGGAGAAATCGTTACGATTATAGGGGCTAACGGAGCAGGGAAAAGCACCTTGCTGAGAAGCATTATCGGTTTGGTTAAAACTAAGTCAGGGTCAATAAAATACAATGAAAAAGAATTAACGGGTTTAAATTCCCAGGCTATAGTGGCTCAGGGGATTAGTTTAGTGCCGGAAGGACGCAGGGTTTTTCCTAACTTGTCTGTTTTGGAAAATCTGCAGATAGGGGCCTATATGCGTAAAGATTCTGCCGGCATCCAAAAAGATATTGAAGCAATTTATGAAAAGTTTCCCAGATTGCAAGAAAGAAACTGGCAGATGGCAGGAACTTTATCCGGCGGTGAACAGCAAATGCTGGCAGTAGGCAGAGCCATGATGAGCAGACCAAAACTGCTCCTAATGGATGAACCTTCTTTGGGTCTTGCTCCTTTGATTATTAAGAATATTTTTACGATTATTCAGCAGCTTAACAAAGAAGGCATCACTGTTTTGCTTATTGAGCAGAATGCTAATATGGCATTAAAAGTAGCTCATAGAGCCTATGTGCTGGAAACCGGCAATATTACAATGACCGGCACAGGTAAAGAATTACTGGAAAATCCTCAAATTGCTGCAGCTTATTTAGGCAGGAAAAAGCATAAAAAGAACTGAAAAAGTTTGTAAAAAACAGGCTTTCCCTAATGCAATTAAGGGAAAACCTGTTTTTCTTTGGACTTTTACAATATATTAGTATAAAAATGTTCGTTTTTTTGCTATAATGTAAGTTAGCCCATTATGCTAAAAAGGTGGGCAGAAACCTACCGGGAGGTATATTTTGGCAATTTTGCATGAAGAATCATCTATCAATCAGGAAAGAAAAAAAGTAGCATATTTGGCTTTAGCTGTTATCGCCGGACTAATTGTGTTTGAAGGCTATAATGCTTTTGTTTTGCACAAACCAAGTATCATGGGTATCGGGTATAATTTTGTGCTCCTTGGTTTATGGCTGTGGCGTTGTATGTATACTTATAGCTATACAATAAAGGATGGACAGTTTATTGTTGAAAGACAAGGAATGGGTAAGAAAAAGACAATGACAATTGATTTGTCACAGGCTTTTTGCTTTAACTCCGGATATAAAAGCAGCATTTTTCGCCGTACTAAAGTAAACAGGTTCCAGCATCGTTATTCGTCTTTGGACGGGAACAGGCAAAGACTGCTGGTTTATAAGCACGGTTCTCAACTCCGTGGTCTATTGTTTAAATCAAGCGATAAATTTAGTGAGCAGTTGCAAAAACAACTGTCTCAAGAGTGTTTCCTGGGAAATATTTAATTAAAGGAGTGAAAGTTTTGGCAGAATATATTGGCTATGTTACAGAACGTAAGGGTCAACGGGCCAAAGTTAAAATAGATAGGACCAGGTATAAAGGAACTAATGTTCCTAAGTTCCTGGACTGCTGGAATGCCTGCGAAGCGAAAGTAGGCAGTGAAGTAGAGGTAGGTAGGCAGGAAGTCAATCCTCGTAAAGCTAAGCTGATTGTTTATGGTATACCTCTGTTATGTGCTGTAGCAGGAGCTGTTTTTGGCAATGGTATAGCAAGATTTTTCCGCTGGCCTTTTCTGGAAAGTGTAATAGGAGGGGCTGTGCTCTGGCTGGTTTTAGGCTGGAGTTATGTAGGTCCTTTTCGCAAGGAAGTAGTAGCGCGAGGGGAGCAGTGGACAATTACGGGAATTTATTACGGAGATGCTAAAGATGCCGCTGACTCCAAAAAGCAGCCGGATGTTGCTAAAGCCGGGGAGGATAAATAATGACTGGGTCCAGAAGATGGTTTGTGTTTTTTTTGTTTATGGCTACAGGTGCTATTATAGGCGGTATGCTGGGAGAGGCCATGATGAGCTCTCAGGTTTTTGGCTCAGGAACTTCTTTCCTGGTGCAGAAATTTCAAGTGTTGAATATTCCACCGGTGGTTATTGATTTTTATGTTATGAAAATTACAGTGGGATTTGTTTTTTCTCCCAATTTAGTAGCAATTGTTGGCATGATTATTGCCATGTTATTATTTAATAGAATTTAAGAGGTGATATAAATGCAGGTAGTGTTAGCATCAGGATCTCCTCGCAGACTGGAGCTTTTGCGACAGATTGGAATAAAACCACTTGTTATGGTCAGTAACTATCATGAAACAGAATCAGGATTGGCACCGGAGGTTTTGGTCAGTACCAATGCCCTTGGCAAAGCCAGGAGCGTTCTTGCCCAATGTTCTGATGAAGTAGTGGTAATAGCGGCAGACACAGTGGTTGTCTTAGATGGAGAAATACTGGGAAAACCAAAAAACAAAGAAGAAGCAGGAGAAATGCTTCGCGCTCTCAGTGGTAAAGCTCACTGGGTGCTTACAGGTACAGGTGTTTTTTACCGGGGAAAACATGCGGTAAGAGTTTCAGCAACCAAAGTGTATTTCCGAAATTTAAACGAAAAAGAAATTCAAAGCTATGTTGCCACCGGGGAACCTTTAGATAAGGCCGGAGCTTACGGAATTCAAGGGCAGGGAGCAGTTTTTATTACGAAGATAGAAGGCAGTTACAGTAACGTAGTCGGACTTGATTTAGCAGATCTTTACACTCTATTCGCAGAACTGGATGTGGAACAATATGACAAATTTTTCTTTCAAGGCACTGCCTCCTGAGGTTAGACCTCAGGAACGCTTATTGAATGCCGGACCTGAAGCTCTGAGCATTCCTGAACTTTTAGCTGTTATCCTGCGGACAGGAACTAAACAGAAATCCGTTCTTGATTTAGCAGGAGAATTGGCGGGCAACAGCAATAAATTAAGAGAATTGACTAAACCTGAATACCGGGATGAATTACTAAAGGTACATGGTTTAGGCCCGGCTAAGGCGGCCATGATTCTGGCGGCTTTAGAACTGGGGAAAAGAATTTCCTGGACCAGGCTGGAGGAAAGACAGCATGTGACAACAGCCCGGGAAGGGGCGGAGCTATTGATGCCCCGCTTAAGATTTGCAAATACTGAGCATTTTTTAGTTGTGCTCTTAGATACTAAAAGTAAAGTGATTTCCATCCAAAAAATTTCTCAAGGTTCGGTTAATGCCAGCCTTGTTCATACCAGAGAGGTCTTTTCTCAGGCCGTACTTTATCATGCTTCAGCTATTTTGGTAGGTCACAATCATCCATCGGGGGAAGTTTCTCCCAGCAAAGATGACAAGGAGCTTACCGCTAATTTAGCAGAAGCAGGAAAAATTTTGGGAATACCGGTTTTGGATCATTTGATTATTGGGGATGGGATATTTTACAGTTTTAAACAACATGGATATTTGTAGAAAGAAGGGAAGACCTTGAAGTTTGATTTCTTAGATTCCTTTTCTAAAGATATGGGTATAGATTTAGGAACTGCCAATACCTTGGTCCTTTTAAAAGGACAGGGCATTATTATTAGAGAGCCTTCTGTTGTTGCTGTGGAAAAAGACAGTCATAAAATCATAGCAGTTGGTGCTGAGGCTAAACGTATGATAGGCCGGACTCCCGGCAATATCGTAGCAATTCGTCCTTTAAAAGATGGCGTTATAGCTGATTTTGATATTACTCAGGCCATGCTGAAATTCTTTATAAAGAAAGCTTTGCACAATAAGCCTTTTGTACGGCCCAGAGTGGTAGTTGGGGTTCCTTCCGGCGTCACGGAAGTGGAAAAAAGGGCGGTAATTGATGCAGCTGTTCAGGCCGGGGCCAGAGAAGCATATTTAATCGAAGAACCTATGGCAGCGGCTATTGGTGCAGGGCTTCCGGTTCAAGAGGCTAAGGGCAGTATGATTGTTGACTTAGGCGGCGGAACTACAGAAGTAGCGATTTTGTCTTTAGGCGGTGTGGTAGTAGCAAAATCCATACGTGTGGCCGGAGATGAAATGGACAAAGCCATTGTTCAATACATTAAACGTAAATATAATCTGCTCATCGGAGAAAGAACTGCTGAGCATGTTAAAGTGGAAATCGGTACGGCTATGCCGGTGGAAAGACCTGCCAGAATGAATATTAGAGGCCGTGACATGGTTACGGGGTTACCTAAGACTTTGACAGTTAATCAAAATCATATTAATGAGGCACTGGCAGAGCCAATCGTAGCTATTTTAGAGGCAGTAAAAAGCACTTTGGAAAAAACACCGCCGGAACTGGCTGCAGATATTATGGACAGGGGTATCGTCATGACCGGTGGTTCATCTTTACTGAGAAATTTTGACAGGCTTATAAGCAAAGAAACAGGCATGCCGGTTCTTGTGTCGGAAGATGCTTTGTCCTGTGTGGTTTTGGGAACCGGTATAGCGTTGGATCATATTGAAGCTCTAAAGAGGGGCATAATGGCCTCCCGTCATCGCAAATAAAGAAATTTAGGGGATAGCATGAGAACAAGAAAGCTAAGGGCAATTGCCGTAGTAGTAATCATTCTGTTGATAATAGGTTTAATAAAAGATGGACGGGCTCATTTTCCTGTGGTGAATAGTATTATCATGACGGTATTATCACCGGTTAATTTTGTCTTAAATTCTTTTGGCAAGGGTGTAAAAAACACTGGTAATTATTTTACCTTCCGCAGCGATTTGGAAGCAAAGGATGCTAAATTACAAAAAGAAAATGACAATCTCCGTCAGGAAAATGCAGACCTTATTGCCATGAAAGCGGAAAATGACCGCCTGACTCAGCTTCTGAATTTTAAAAATCTGCATCCTAATCTGAAATTTACTGCTGCAAAAGTAATTTCCAGAGACATGGGTGATTTTAAAGATGTTATTTTAATTAATGTGGGTGAGGCAGACGGACTACAATTAAACATGTCTGTAATTAATGGCTCAGGCCTGGTGGGAATTATAGATGGCCTGTATCCACATATGGCTAAGGTACTGCTGATTAATAGCCCTAAGAGTCGTTTAGGAGGCATGAACCTAAGAGGTGATTCCCGGGTAGCCGGTATTGTTAATGGCATAGCCGGTACAGATGCTTCCCTGGAGATGAGGAACATGGCCAGAAATGCAGATCTGCTTCCCGGCGATACTGTCGTAACCAGCGGTTACAGTGGCTATCATCCGGCAGGACTGATTATCGGAACTATTGAAGAGGTTCAGATGGATGCGGGGGGATTAACCAAAATAGCGACTATTACTCCTGCAGTAGATTTTACTCATCTGGAAGAAGTAATGGTTATTAATAATTTTAAGGGTTTTGCTGATACTTTAAAAAATACTAAAAGCAAGCAATCCGGGCAGACAACTAAAGGGGGAGGGTCTCGATGACACAAGCTCTTTGGCCTCTTTTGGCATTGCTTCTCTTTGCTGTGCAAATTCATTGGTTTATGTTTTTCAGTAGCACCCAGGCTCCTGACCTTCTGCTTTTATTTTTATTATTGTTTTCTTTGGATACAGGTGGCAGACGTGGGGCACGCTGTGGCTTTTTCATTGGTACCCTTCAAGATGTGGTGACTTTTTCTTTTTTTGGTTATCATATGATTACTCGTTTGTTGCTGGGATTTCTTATTGGCAGCAGCAGAGAGAGAATCTTTAAGGATAAAATAGCAACTTTTTTTGTTTTGGTAGCAGTAGTAAGTATCTTTTTGAAAATAGTTACTGCAATATTTTTAATGCTTTATCGGGGACACATGTTTCCCTGGGGACCCATATTGTCAGGGACTTTAAAATACATGGGTTGGAATCTTTTGTGTTCTGTTCCCATGTGGATAATTTTTAGAATTTTACGAGATTACATAGGACGCAGGGAAAATCCTTATTATCACTTTTAGCAGAAAGGAGTAAGCTAGTGCTTAATAAGAAATACGCATATCGTTTGGAAATTATGATGGCTGCAGCAACTGTTATTATCTTTATTCTTATTGGCAGAATGGCTTACCTGCAGCTTTATAAGGGAACGTATTATGAGAGCAGAGCCGAGGGCAATAGGACACGCTATACTCGTATTATTGCTCCCCGGGGCATTATATATGATTGCAACGGAGAAGTTCTGGTTGATAATAAGCCGGGGTTCATGGTTTCCTTGGCCAGAAGCGGCGAAGGTTTTAAACCTGAAATTATTGCCCGTTTATCAACTATCATTAATATGCCTCAAGATAAAATAAAAAAAATGATTGAAGAAAATAGCGGCAGCGCTGAACCGATTAGGCTGATCCGTAATGCTTCACCGGAGATTGTAACGAAAGTAGAAGAAAATATTAGATTTCTTCCGGGAGTTTTACTGGAAGTTCAGCCGGTACGAACTTATCTTAATAAATCTTTGGCAGTGCATACTCTTGGCTATGTGGGCGAAATCAGTGAATATGAAATTGAGCAAGGCGTTTATAAAGAACTAAAAGCCGGAGATATTGTAGGAAAGTTTGGTTTGGAAAATTATTATGATAAATACCTGCGGGGCACAGATGGCAGCTACCGTGAAGAAGTAGATGTGAATGGACGGGTTGTTCAGATTATGGATAAGGTTAATCCTATCCCGGGACAATCTTTGGTCCTGACTATTGATGCCAAGCTTCAGAGAATTGCCGAGCAAGCAGTTGACAGACAGCTGCATGCTATTGGAGCCAGAGCCTGCGCTGTTATTGTTATGGATCCCCATAGCGGGGAAGTTAAGGCTTTAGCATCCAGACCTGATTTTGATCCTAACTGGTTCGTGAATGGTATTTCAGAGAAAAACTGGAACAGAATTAATACAGACGGTTTTCATCCTATGACAGATAAAGTAATTGCGGGAGAATACCCCCCGGGTTCTACTTTTAAAATTGTAACAGGTTCTGCTGCTTTACAGGAAAAGAAAGTAACCCCCAATGAAATGATTTTCGACTCAGGCCGTCACCCGCTTGTTGACATGCGGAATGCCGGCGGAGAAGCTTTGGGCTGGATTAATTTCAAGACAGCTTTGTCTGCTTCTGATAACGTGTATTTTTATGAAATGGGTTATCGGCTGGGTATTGATGCTATTGATAAATATGCGGCTGATTTTGGCCTTGGGAAAAAAACCGGCATTGATTTGGAAGGGGAAGCCAATGGCTTAATTGCTTCTCCTGCTTATAAGAAAAAAGTCTTCGAGGAAGACTGGTTCTTGGGAGACACTTTTAATGCCTCTATTGGTCAAGGTTTTACGCTGGCAACACCAATTCAGATAGCTCAGATGTTAAGCGCTGTTGCCTTGGACGGTAAACGTTATAAACCGCATCTGGTAAAAAGAATTCTTAATGATGACGGTAGTTTGTCCAAAACCTTTAAACCTGAGGCGGTAGGAAATATCCCTGTGTCAGAAACTAACTTAAAATTGATTCAAGAGGCTTTGAAGGCTGTTACTAAAGAAGGAGGTACCGCTGCTTCTTTAAATAGTCTGCCGGTTTCCGTAGCAGGTAAAACAGGTACTGCAGAAAATCCGCACGGAAGAGACCATGGCTGGTTTATTGCTTATGCCCCAGCCGATGATCCGCAGCTGGTTGTGGTTTGTCTGGTAGAACAGGGCAGTTACGGTGCAGTATCTGCTGCGCCTATTGTTAAAAGTGTTTTGGAATATGCTTTTGGTACAGGAAAATAAAACTTTAGAGAGGAGTGCCTATGAATAATAGAAGAATCACTAATAATTTAGACTATGTGCTAATAGGCAGTGTTATGCTTTTAGTTCTTATAGGCATTACTCTGATTGCCAGTGCAACACATGCTAATGTTCCATCACCAACACGTTTCCGTTTTGTCTTTCGCCAAAGCGTCTTTGTGATTATCAATCTTATGCTGGGATTTTTCTTGCTGAGATTTGATTACAGAATGTTAAAAAGTCTGGCTAAACCCCTTTATATTATTAATATTATAATGCTGTTAGGAGTAATGCTGTTTGGCAGAACTGCTTTGGGAGCCCAGCGTTGGCTGCAAATAGGCCCCATCAGTATTCAGCCCAGTGAATTTGCCAAAGCCATTATGATTGTTGCTCTGGCCTCTTTTGTGGACAAAAAACTTCCCACGCTGGATAATTTTCGCAGTTGGCTGCCGATTTTTGGCTTTGTTCTGGTGCCCTTTCTTTTTGTGGTGAAACAGCCTGATTTGGGAACATCTCTTGTTTTTATGGCTATCCTTTTGGGAACTATGATAGTATGCGGTTTCAAGAAAAAATATTTTCTGGCTTTAGGCGGAATAAGTTTAGCCTCGGCACCACTTATGTGGATGGTTCTTCACGAATACCAGAGAAACAGAATCAGAGTATTTCTGGATCCGGGTTTGGAGCCCTATGGCAGTGGCTATCATGTAATTCAATCTATGATTGCTATTGGTTCCGGATTGTTTTTTGGTAAAGGGTTGTTCTCCGGGACCCAGAGTCAGTTAAATTTTTTACCGGAAAACCACACAGATTTTATTTTTGCCGTAGCCGGCGAAGAATTTGGCTTTGTGGGAGTTACGATTATTTTACTGCTTTATCTGGTGGTTATTTATCGAGGAATTTATATTGCCATGCATGCCACAGATAATTTTGGCACTCTTTTGGCAGTAGGTATTGTTTCTATGTTTACCTTCCATGTTTTAGTTAATGTGGGTATGACCAGCGGAATTATGCCTGTTACCGGCGTGCCTTTGCCTTTTATGAGTTATGGAGTAAGTTCCCTGACGACGAATATGCTGCTTGTTACATTGCTTTTAAATATTGATTTACATCCCCAAAGATTACGATTTGACTAAGGAGCTAAAATGCATAAAGATCTACCTATTGATATTTTGAATTCTGTAGAAAAACCGGAACGTTATACAGGAATGGAGTTTGGCAGTGTAATTAAAACACCTGAGGAAACAGAGGTGTCTGTTTGTCTTGCTTTTCCTGATACCTATGAAGTTGGCATGAGTTATCTGGGATTTAAAATTCTTTATGGAATTTTGAATGATGTGCAAGGTATAGCGGCAGAAAGAGCTTTTGCCCCCTGGATGGATATGGAAGGGAAAATGCGGGAAAGAAAAATTCCCTTAAGCTCTATGGAAACAAGCAGAGAGCTAAGCCAATTTTCTTTAGTTGGCTTCACCTTGCAATATGAGTTGTCTTACACAAATATTATTAATATGCTGGATTTAGGCAACATTACTGTCTTGTCTAAGGAAAGAAGAGAAGAAGAACCTTTTGTTATGGTGGGGGGACCCTGTGTTTTCAATTGCGAACCATTGGCTGACTTTATTGATTTTGCTATGATTGGTGATGGAGAAGACATAATCGTAGAAGTGGCCCAAGCCTATAAAAAATGGCAGCAGGAAGGAAAACCGGGGGGAAGAAAAGGATTCCTGAGCAGAGTAGTCCAAATCCAAGGAGTTTATGTACCGGCTTTTTATGACATCACTTATTACCCCGATGGCAAAATTCAAGAGGTAAAACCCAACAATAAATATGCACCTAAGAAAATTTTAAAAAGGGTGGTCAAAGATTTAAATACTGTCAAGTATCCCACCCATCCTATTGTTCCCTATGGCACTGCTGTCCATGACCGTATTATGCTGGAACTTTTCCGGGGCTGCAGCAGAGGCTGTAGATTTTGTAACGCCGGAATTATTTACCGGCCTGTCCGGGAACGGCGTAAAGAAGTCCTGGAAAAACTGGCAAGGGAATTAGTGGATAATACAGGTTATGATGAGATTTCTCTTTTCTCTCTAAGTACAGCTGACTATTCCTGCTTAGAGGATTTGGTTAAGGATTTGTTGAATGAATATAAAGAGGAAAGAATTGGCATCTCTTTACCCAGCTTGCGAATCGACAGCTTTTCCGTGGATCTGGCCCAGGAAGTTCAGACTGTCCGGAAAAGCGGACTGACCTTTGCTCCTGAAGCAGGTAGTCAGAGAATGCGGGATGTTATCAATAAAGGCGTTACTAAAGAAGATTTAATGAATGCGGTGGAAGCGGCTTTTAAAAACGGCTGGTCAGGGGTGAAGCTTTATTTCATGATAGGTCTGCCGGGAGAAACTGATGAAGATATTGTGGAGATAGTGAATCTGGCAAAATCTGTTCAATATAAATACAAGCAGGTAACAGGGCATGGTGGTGCAAGAGTAACTGTCAGCGTTTCTAATTTCGTACCAAAACCCTATACTCCTTTTCAGTGGGTGGGACAAAATACCAAAGCTGAATTTGATAGGAAACATATGCTGCTGAAAAACCACATAAATGTTAAAAACATTAATTATCAGTATCAT
>JALCSJ010000025.1 GCA_022653215.1 Acidaminococcaceae bacterium | reverse complement strand
GGCCGAAATGACTGATGGCAACCACACCATAGAGCTATGGGGAAACAAGATTCCTGTCCTGCCCAAAGCAATGGAACTGGCCCGTATGGGCATTATTCCCGCCGGGGCATACAGGAACATGGACTATACTAAAAACAAAGTCCAAACCCTAGGTACATTGCCCCAGGAACGTTTGGATGTGCTTTATGACCCCCAAACTTCCGGAGGACTGTTGCTCAGCGTACCGGAAGAAGAAGGGGAACAATTAGTTCAAAGGCTTAAAGACAGTGGACTAACCGGCGCAGCTATAGGCTGTGTAATGCCTAAGGGCGAAAAAGAAGTCATAATAAAATAACTAATGACAAAAGGTGATATACATGAAAAAAATAGTAAATGCATTAGGCGAACAATGTCCCATTCCTGTAGTTAAATCCCTTCATGCATTACAAGAAATGCATGAACCGGGCACTTTGGAAGTACATGTAGATAATGAAATTGCCGTGCAGAATTTAATTAAAATGGCAGGCAGCCGTAAGCTTACTGCTACTACTGCTAAAATCAGCGATAAAGAATTTGTTGTTACAATTGAAGTTAAAGAAGCACAAAGCAGCGAACCTTTGCAGCCTGTTCCCACCAGTGCTCCCACTAGCGGGGATAATTTTGTGGTTGCCATTTCTTCTGCCTTTATGGGCACAGGGGATGATAAACTGGGCAAAACCTTAATGAAAGGTTTTATCTTTGCTCTCAGTCAGCTGCCTCAATTGCCTCAAACAATTCTGCTCTATAACGGGGGAGCCAAGCTTTCTGTAGAAGGCTCCGATTCTTTGCAGGATTTGCAGAATATGGCGGAACAAGGGGTCAAAATCATGACCTGCGGAACTTGCTTGAACTATTACGGTATCGCCGATAAATTACAAGTAGGGGAAGTAACCAACATGTATGCCATTGTGGAAACCCTGGCAGGAGCAAGCAAGGTGATTAAACCGTGATTTATTTAGACAATGCTGCTACCACCAGGCCAAAACCTCAAGAAGTGATTCAGGCTGTGGTGGATGCCATGCAGAATTTCGGCAACAGTGGACGTGGCTCTCATGATGAGGCACTGACTGCAGCCAGAATGATTTATGACACCAGAAACAGTATTGCCAAGCTTTTCGGCGGAACTAAAGGGGAAAACGTGGTTTTTACCGCTAATTCTACCGAAGCTCTTAATATTGCCATCTTTGGTCTTTTAGGACCGGGTGACCATATTATTTCCACGGATCTGGAACATAATTCCGTACTGAGACCTTTGTACCGTTTGGCAAAGCAAGGTGCTCAGCTCAGTTTTTTACCTGCGGACAAAAATGGCCAGATAAATTTACAGGATTTGGAAAAACTGGTGGAGCCTAATACTAAAGCTGTAGTTTGCACCCATGCTTCCAATGTGACGGGGGATCTGGTGGACATTACGGCCGTAGGGGAATTCTGCCATAGACATGGTCTGCTTTTTATCTTGGATGCTTCTCAATCGGCAGGAGTTTTTCCTATTAATATTAAAGAACAGCATATAGATGCAGTGTGCTTTACAGGTCATAAAAGCCTTTTGGGACCTCAGGGTACAGGTGGTTTGTGCTTTAGAGAGGGACTGGAAATCCGTCCTTGGAAAACAGGAGGAACGGGAGTTCAGAGCTATCTCACAGAGCAGCCATCCCAGTATCCTACTCGTCTGGAAGCAGGAACCTTAAACGGTCACGGCCTGGCAGGACTTCACGCTGCCTTAAAATTGCGCCTGGCAACCGGTATAGAAGCATTCCGGGCACATGAACTGGTTTTGGCCAGAAGATTTTATGAAGGGGTCAAGAAACTTCCCGGCGTAAAAATCTATGGAAATTTTAATGTGGCTCTCAGAGCTCCCATTGTAACTTTAAATATCGGTGATGAGGATGCAGCTCAGATTTCCGACGAGCTGGACAGAAGATTTGCTATTGCCACAAGACCGGGGGCTCATTGTGCACCGAGACTGCATAAAGCTTTAGGTACAGTGGAACAGGGAGCAGTGCGCTTTTCCTGGAGCTGGGCCAATACAGAAGAGGAAACAGATGCAGCTATTGAAGCAGTACGTGTTTTAGCGGAGGAATGTAAATAATGCGACAACCTAAGGAACATTTTGTTGTAACCTTTGCCACAACTACAGGAGCAATGGCTATGGAAGAAGCCTGCCGGGCTCAAAACATCCCGGGAAGACTGATTCCCGTGCCCCGTAGTATAACGGCAGGCTGTGGGATGTGCTGGGCGGCACCCCCTGATGCCAGACAAGCCGTAGAACAGTTGGTAATTGAGAAAAAACTTGATGTTAGCGGGTTATTTACGGTACTTATTTAAAAAAATAATAAAGTCTTGAAAATATTTTGCTTTTTTTGGTAAAATAAGTTATAGTATACAAGCATCATATTACGGGAGTGGATTTGGTCTGGTGGCCAGCACGGACTTCAAACCCGGTTGTGAGGCGGTGATCCCGTCTTTGGTGTGTTCGATTCGCACCCACTCCCGCCAATTTAAAAATATAAAATTAAATATAGATTAGCAGATTATACTTGAGGTCAAAGGAGTTAGTTATGGACTATGCAATGTTGCCAAAGGTTGATCGGGTTTTGGAAGAAACCGAAAAGCAAATAAAAGCTTGCCGCCCGGCTTGCAGTCATAAAGTATTGGCTGTAGCTGTACGGGAAGCTATTTCTTTTTTACGGAAAAATTGTGCTGAAGAAGAAAATCTTACTAAAGAAATTTTATTTGAAAGAGCAGTAAAGAATAGCTTGGAACTTTATTACGAAAAAATGCAGCCCTCCCTGCGCCGGGTCATTAATGCCACCGGCGTGGTTTTGCATACTAATTTAGGCAGGGCTCTTCTGGCGCCTTCCGCTGCCAAGGCAGTTTATGAACTGTCGGCAGGTTACTGCAATTTGGAAATGAACTTAAAAACCGGTAAGCGGGGCAGTCGTTATGACCACGTCCGGGAACTGCTTTGCGCTTTAACGGGAGCGGAAGAAGCTTTGGTAGTTAATAATAATGCTGCGGCAGTTATGGTAACCCTGGATACTATTGCCAAAGGCGGGGAAGCCATCGTGTCCCGGGGACAGTTGGTGGAAATCGGCGGCAGCTTTAGAATTCCGGATATTATTGAAAGCAGCGATGCTGTTCTTAAAGAAGTGGGGGCTACTAATAAAACCCATCTTAAAGATTATGAGAAAGCCATAAACGAAACCACATCTTGTCTGTTGCAGGTTCATCCCAGCAATTATCATATGACAGGTTTCGTAGAAGAAGTATCTACGGCAGAGCTGGCCAAACTGGCTCATAGCCATAATTTGCCTTTAGTCTATGATTTAGGCAGCGGCTGTCTGTATCCTTTTGCCGCCCAGGGTGTAGGCCGTGAGCCTTTACCACCCCAAATCATTGCTGATGGTGCAGATGTTCTCACCTTTTCCGGTGATAAGCTGCTGGGCAGTGCCCAGGGGGGCATTATTGTAGGCAAGAAAAAATATTTGGCCCCTATTATGAAAAATCAAATGCTTCGTGCCTTAAGAGTGGACAAAATGACCTTGGGAGCATTGGAAGCAACTCTGGAACTGTATCGGGACGGACGGGAAAAAGAAATACCCACTGTGGCCATGCTGACCGCTACAGAAGAAGAACTGAAAAATAAAGCAGAAACTTTGCAGAAAGCATTAACAGGCAGCGGCATAAAGGCAACTGTTACCAGGGGATTATCTCCCGTAGGAGGGGGCTCCATGCCTGATGTGGAACTGCCGGCCTGGGTTGTGGAAGTAATACCGGGGAAAACCGGTATTGATGAAATCCTCAAAGCCTTGCGCAGCAAAGAACCTGCCGTACTAGCCTATGTTCACGAGGACAAGCTTTGCTTTAACGCCAGAACAGTTTCGGAAGAAGAACTACCTGTTTTAATTCAACTAGTTAAGGAAGTGCTGGCATGAAACAGACCCATATTATCGTAGGAACAGCCGGTCATGTAGACCATGGCAAAACGAAATTAACCTTGGCTCTCACCGGGCAAAATACAGATAGACTGCCGGAAGAAAAGCGTCGTGGTTTAACTATAGTTAATGGTTTTGTGCCCCTGGATTTAAAGAGCGGCCGCCGTCTGGGACTGATTGATGTTCCGGGCCACGAACAGTTTGTTAAAAATATGATGGCAGGAGTAGCCGGCATTGATATGGCTCTCCTGGTTATTGCTGCTGATGAAGGGGTTATGCCTCAGACCATCGAGCATTTAAACATTTTAAATTTATTGGGCATTCATAAAGGCGTTGTGGCCATTACTAAAAGTGATTTGGTAGACGAAGAATGGCTGGCCATGATTGAAGAGGATATAAAAAAACTCCTTTCTTCTACCTCTCTGAAAGATGCCCCCATGATTGCCGTTTCTGCCAACACCGGTTACCACATTGAAGAACTAAAAGATCTTTTGGACCGGGTGGCAGCTACTATTGTGGAAAGACCTTCTGCCGGATTGTGTCGTCTGCCCATTGACAGGGTGTTCACTAAGCAGGGTTTTGGTACTATAATTACCGGAACCTTGTGGTCAGGACGTATTGATATCGGCAGCGTTCTGGAATTGCTGCCGGAAGGTGTGGAACTGAGAGTCCGCAGCATACAGATACACGGTGTTTCCGTAGAGGAAGCTCAGGCCGGACAAAGAACCGCCTTGAACTTAACCGGTGCAGAAGTCGGTCAGGTCAAACCCGGCAACTGGCTGTGCGAACCCGGACTTTTGCATGAAACTCATAGAGTGGATGTTTCTTTTACTTTACTAAAAAGCGCTAAAGCTTTGGCCAAACATACTCATGTCCGTATTTTCCATGGTACGGAGGAAGTCCTGGGCAGAGTACGGCTTTTGGATAGAGAAATATTGCAGCCGGGGGAAGAGTGCCTGTGCCAATTGGAATTAGAAGAAGCTTTGGCTCCTTTACGGGGGGACAGAATGATTATCCGGTCCTATTCCCCTGTAGTAACCATAGCAGGTGCTACGGTTTTGGACAGCAATCCCATCCGTTATAAACTCAGTCACCCTGACACTATGACCATAATTGGCAGAAAGGCCAACCTGGATGTTGGACAAGGAGTAATTACTGCTTTGGAAGAAAGCGGCAAGCTCTTATCCGCCAAGGAACTGGCCAAAGCTTCTCAGCTGCCTGAAGATCAGGCAGGACCGGCTATTGCTGATTTGCAGACCATGGATAAAATCGAAAGCTTGACTTTGGACAATATTCCCTATTACTATTCAGTCCAAACAGATAGTGAATGGCGCCGTCAGATTAGAGAAGCTTTAGCAGAATATCACAAAAACTATCCTTTACGCAGAGGCATTCCCATAGCTGAGTTCAGACAGAAAATTTTCAAAAAAATATCCGTCCGGCAATTTAACGCTCTCCTGGAAGAATATCAGAAAGCAGGAATCTTAAACTTATTACCGGGTTCTCTGGCAGCAAAACCGGGTTTTGCCAATACTCCTAATCCTGCACAACAAAAAGACCTGGAAACTATAATGGCTAAATTCACAAAGAACATCTTCCTGCCTCCTGAATGGAACCAGGTTGTGACAGACCTGGGAATTAAAGGCCCGGCTGCCCAGGAATATTTGGGCTGTTTGTTGGATGCAGGTAAAATAGAAAAAATCGGTTCTACCTTTTTTGCCGGGGGAACGGCACAGCAAGCACAAGATAAACTAAAAGCAAAATTCCCTAAGCAATTTACTATTGCCGAAGCCAGAGACGTGTGGAGTACCAGCCGAAAATTTGCCCAGGTTATTCTGGATGTAATGGACAGTCAGGGAATTACCAAGCGGGAAGGGGACGCAAGAACATGGATTTCAACCAATTAACAACCTTTGTAGCCGTAGTTGAAACCGGCAGTTTTTCCCGGGCAGGAGATAAACTGTTTATTTCCCAGCCTACGGTAACAACCCAGGTAAAACTTTTGGAGCAGGAACTTTCCCAGCAGTTGTTAATTCGTTCCACCAATGGTATCAGGACTACAGCTGCAGGAAATAAAATTTACGATTATGCCAAAAGAACTTTAAGAGAACAGCAAAACTTACTTACGGAATTTGGTAAAGTAGCTGATCTCCAGCAAATAAATATTTCTGCTTCTTCTATTCCGGGACAATATTTAATGCCGAGAATTATTGCCGCTTTTCACAAGTTTAATCCAGCCGTAAGACTGTCTTTGTCCATTAGTGACAGTGCCAAAGCCTGCAAGGATGTTCTGGACAGAAAGGCTGATATTGGTTTTTGCGGCAGCAGCGGGTTTGAACCGGGCTGTGATTATTGCCCCATTACTGATGACCCATTGGTAATCATTACACCTAATATTCCCCCCTATGATGCTTTGCCGGCAGGGAAAAATTTCCCTGAAGAACTGCTTACCAAAGCGGCCTTTGTTACCAGGGAAGAAGGTTCCGGCAGCCGCCGGGAATTTGAAATCTGGCTTCACAGACATATGAACAAGGGCAATGTTAATATTTTGGCTTTGATTAATGACAATCAGGGTATTATTAATACGGTGGCAGCGGGAGGCGGTATTTCCGTAATGAGCAGAAGGGCAGCTGCCGACTATAAACAAATGGGCAGACTTTTGTTTTTCCCTCTGGAAGGGTCCGCAGACAGAAAATTATATTTAGTGCGGCGGAAAAGGGCAAAACTCATGGGAGATGCCGAAGAATTTTATAAATTTGTACTTAACAATATAAAAATATTGCAGCGGTAATTAACCGCTGCAATATTTTTTATGGCATTGGGCAAAGAGGTAATTTGGTGTCAAACCACTGTCATCTTTGTAACATTAAATGTGAAAAAACGTACAAGATAAAATGGGGATTGGCTCTGGACCTCAATTGTTTGTTTATTAAGAAATTTAATAATTCAACTTTCTTATGGGAAACAGGTTGATTTTCTTTTGTCTATATGTTTAAATTAAGACAGAGAAAAAGTTACATTGGAATAAAAAAACTTAACTATAGCGAAGAGAGGGAAAGGTGCAATGGAAAAGATTTATGACGTTATTATTTTAGGCGCAGGACCTGCAGGTTTAAGCGCAGGTTTGTATGCAGGCCGGAGTCGTCTTTCTACCCTGATTATTGAAAAGGGTGTAGATGGGGGACAAATTGCCATTACCAATGAGATAGAAAACTATCCGGGACAAGTATTAGAAGGAGAAACAGGTCCTTCCCTGATTGCCCGCATGACCGAACAAGCGAAAAAATTCGGCGCAGAAAGAATCAGCGATACTATCAATTCCGTGGAACTGGATGGAGAAATCAAAAAGGTAGTTTGCAGCAACGGTACTTATCAAGGCAAGACAGTTATTATTGCTACCGGTGCCAAACATCGTAACATTGGCTGCGAGAACGAAGAGAAGTTTATCGGCAAAGGCATTTCTTTCTGTGCTACTTGCGACGCATCCTTCTTTGAAGATTTCGAAGTTTATGTAGTAGGCGGCGGTGATGCTGCTGTAGAAGAAGCTATGTATCTGACCAAGTTCGCCAGAAAAGTTACGGTTATTCACAGACGTAATGAATTAAGAGCTGCAAAATCCATTCAGGAAAAAGCTTTCAAAAATCCGAAAATGGCTTTCATGTGGGACTCTGTTGTAGTAAAAGTAGACGGAGACGAACTTCTGAACAAGATGTATGTGAAGAATGTCAAAACCGGAGAAATCACTACTGTAGAAGCTGATCCAGATGATGGTTTGTTTGGACTCTTCGGTTTCATCGGCTTGCTGCCCAACACAGAATTATTCGAAGGCAAAATTGATTTGGACAAAGGGTATGTAAAGACAGATGACAATCTCCATACCAATGTACCCGGCGTATTTGCTGCCGGAGACCTAAGAATCAAAGTTTTACGTCAGGTTGTTACAGCTGCTGCAGACGGAGCAATTGCTGCTACAGAAGCTGAGCATTATTTAGCACACAAAAAATAAAATTTAAAGGAGATTATGAACATGTTAGAATTAGATAAGACTACATTCGAAAAAGAAGTATTGCAAGCTACCGGTAAGGTTGTTGTAGATTTTTACGGAAACGGCTGCGTTTCCTGTGAAGCTTTAATGCCTCACGTTCATGCTCTTGCTGAAAAATACGGCAGCGACACTCTGAAATTCTGTGCTTTGAATACCTCTAAAGCACGTCGCTTGGCTATTGGCCAAAAGATTTTGGGACTGCCTGTTATCGCAGTTTATGAAAACGGTGTTATGATTGATTCCTGCGTTAAGGAAGCAGCTACTCCCGCCGCTGTAGAAGCAATGCTGAAAAAGTATTGCTAATTGTTTGGATAGCTAGCCCTCGGGCTTTCTATAAAAAATAACTAAAGAAGGAGGATGTGACATGAGCATTTTGTCCGGTAAGAAAGTCGTTATTATTGGCGACCGTGATGGCGTGCCTGGCGACGCAATCGCTGCATGTGCAAAATCCGCAGGGGGAGAAGTAGTCTTTTCTTCCACGGAGTGCTTTGTTTGAACGGCCGCAGGTGCAATGGATCTGGAAAACCAGAAGAGAGTAAAGGAATTCGCTGAAAAGTATGGCCCTGAGAACGTAGTAGTTCTTTTAGGTGCTTCTGAAGGTGAAGCTTCCGGCCTCGCTGCTGAGACGGTTACCAACGGTGACCCCACTTATGCAGGTCCATTGACTGGAGTCCAGTTAGGACTCAAAGTTTATCATGTTTGCGAGCCTGAAATTAAAAAAGAATTCGATCCCGAAGTGTATGACAAAAATGTTGGGATGATGGAAATGGTTCTTGATGTTGATGACATCAGCAACGAAATGAAACCTATCCGCGATCAGTATTGCAAGTTTTAAACCATGAGGGCGGTAGAAATGCCGCCCTTGTTTTATAATTAATTTGAGAGTAACGCGTCAGCGTGAAATATAGAGAAAATTCTGCAAGAAGAAAGGATGATAATACGGTGAAAAGCGTAATTAAAGGAACAGGTTATATTTTGGTGCATACACCGGACATGGTTTTGCACAATGGTACAACCCAAACAACGGAGCGCATTGTTAATCCCGACGGAGAATATTTAAAGGAACTGCCCAAGCATATTCGTACTTATGAAGAGGCATTGTCCTACTGGCCCAATCAGGTTTACATCGGCAATAAAACTCCTCAGGAATTAGCTGCAGTTGAGCAGCCCTGGTATGACAAAACTTGTGACATGAATGACAGGTTCGGCAGATTCGGTCAGATTATGCCTCAGGAAGAATTTATTTTGTTAATGCAGGCTTGCGATGTTTTCGAATTGATTTATCTGGACAAAGATTTCGTGGCAGCTCATAAAGGGGAGCTGGCTGCTAATCCTTTAATTGACGAGACCATTATGGCCAGAATCAATGAAGGTGTAGATAAAGCAGAAGTTGAACGTCTGGTAAAGGAAGAACATTCCGAAGGCTTGTACAATAAAGGGGTACTGGTTGGTGCGGTAAATCGTGCTCACGATATTGATACCAATCTTTCTGCTCATGTAATGCTGGAAAACATTGTGTCCAAAGCATCTTCTGTACTGTCTCTTTTGGCAGCTGTTCATAATGCAGGCATTGCTAAGAGCGAAGTGGAATATGTTGTTGACTGCTGTGAAGAAGCCTGCGGTGATATGAACCAAAGAGGCGGCGGCAACTTCGCCAAAGCTGCAGCGGAAATTGCCGGACTCACCGGAGCTACCGGTTCTGACTGCCGTGGTTTCTGCGCAGGTCCTTCTCATGCCATAGTAGAAGCAGCGGCTTTAGTAGCAGCCGGTGCTTACAAGACCGTAGTTGTTACAGCCGGAGGCTGCACAGCTAAACTGGGCATGAACGGTAAAGACCATGTGAAGAAGGGTATGCCCATTCTGGAAGATTGCCTAGGCGGTTTCGCTGTGGTAATTACCCAAAACGACGGTGTTAATCCGGAAATCAACCTGGATATTTTAGGCCGTCATACAGTGGGAACCGGTTCAGCACCTCAAGCTGTTATTTCCAGTCTGGTAACTGATCCCCTGGACAGAGCAGGACTTAAAGTAACTGATGTTGATAAGTTCTCTCCGGAAATGCAGAATCCTGATATTACCAAACCGGCAGGAGCAGGTGATGTTCCACTGGCTAACTATAAGATGATTGCCGCTTTATCCGTAAAACGCGGAGATATTCAAAGAGCTGATATGATGAAGTTTATTGCCGAACATGGTATGACCGGCTGGGCTCCTACTCAGGGTCATATTCCTTCCGGTGTTCCTTGCCTGGGATTTGTTCGTGACAATATGCTGAAAGGCAATATTCACAGAGTAATGGTTATCGGCAAAGGTTCTCTGTTCTTAGGCCGCATGACTAATTTGTTTGACGGGGTTTCCTTTATGGTAGAAGCTAATGACGGCAAAAAAGAAGAAGCCGGAGTCAGCGAAGATGCTGTAAAGAGCTTGATTGCCAAAGCCATGAAAGATTTTGCTAATACTTTATTGGCACAAGAAGAAAAGAAATAAGGAGGTCACAGCAATGAGTGAATTAGAAAAAAGCATTGCCAAGACCTTCCTGCAAATGGCAGAGGGCTTGGAAAGCGGGTCATTCGCCAGCCGGCCGAAGATTGCCTTAACAGGTATGGGCAGTGAGCACGGAGAAGCTAATGCTATGGCCGCAGCCGTAGCCGCAGCTAAACAGGGTGTGGATGTGTATTACATCGGCAGTCTGGAAGATCCCCTGGTTCATACTGTACATGTAGCCAATGACGATGAAGGCCATAAAAAAATGGAAGAAATGGTGGAAAAAGGAGAAGTGGACGGTGCTGTAACCATGCACTTCCCGTTCCCCATCGGTGTTTCTACAGTTGGCAGAGTAGTATGTCCTGCTAACGGCAGAGAAATGTATATTGCCACTACTACCGGTACGTCCAGTGCAGACCGTATCGAAGGTATGATTAAAAATGCCGTTTATGGTATTATTACGGCTAAAGCTGCAGGACTAAAAGAACCCACCGTAGGTATTTTGAATGTAGATGGTGCCCGTCAGACAGAAATCGCTTTGAATCAATTGATTAAGGGTGGTTATGATATGAAGTGGGCTACCTCTTCCAGAGCCGACGGCGGTGCTGTCATGAGAGGCAACGATGTGCTGGAGGGAACTCCTGACATCCTGGTATGCGACTCTCTTACCGGCAATGTGCTGATTAAAATGATGTCAGCTTATTGCACCGGTGGCAGTTTCGAAGCTGTAGGCGCAGGCTATGGACCAGGCATCGGCAAAGGCTACGAGAAATTAATTCATATTATTTCCCGTGCTTCCGGAGCTCCCTTGATTACCAATGCGTTGCTTTATGCGGCACAAATGGTTAGAGGCAAAGTGTTCCAAGTGGCTAAGGCCGAATTCGCTGCAGCAGAAAAAGCAGGACTGGATGCTATATTGGCTGCGCACAAAGAAGCAGCTAAAGGAACCGGTACAGAAGAAAACGTAGTAGCTCCTCCCGCAGAACCTTGCACAGCAAGTATTCCGGGCATTGAAGTCATGGACCTGGAAGACGCAGCAAAAGCTCTGTGGAAAGCAGGCATCTATGCTGAAACAGGCATGGGCTGCACAGGACCTTTGGTTATGATGAGCGAAGCTAATCATGAAAAGGCTCTGGAAATTCTCAAAAAAGCCGGCTATGTAGGCTAAAAAAGATAACCCCATCTTTAGTGGATGGGGTTATTATTATATTGGCAAGTAGAAAAAACTATGGTATAATACATATATAAAAGGTAGAGGCCGAGGCCCCTTCCGAAAAAGCTAAGGATTAACCGTTAACCTTGTGGAGGGGACGGTTAATTTTTTATTATGAGCCAAAGCTCTAAAAAATCACAGAGCACTATTGCGAGCCTAAAAATGAGTATCATTAATTCCTTAATGACGAGCAGCATCTCGTAGTCCAACACAGTGTTCACCTCCTTCTCAACAATCTAGAAGGAGCACCGACCATGTACCATATTAAAATGATAACATACTGTGTTTCATTCAAGCAACAACTTTCGTGTACGACTTTAGCCACACACACTATTAATGCTCAGCGCTTTTACAGCATCTGCTACACGTTTTAGATCTTCTTCGGTGGTGAAGCAGCCTAAAGAAAGGCGGACAGTTCCCCGGGGAAAAGTGCCTAAAGTTTTATGAGCATTAGGAGCACAATGGAGACCGCAGCGGGTCATTATGCCAAATTGCTGCTCCAGCTGAAAAGCGGCAGTGCCGTTATCCATGTTAGTAAAGTCCAGAGACACTACGCCTACTTGCTTGTTGGCATCACAGGGACCCACTAAATTAACAGCCAAAGGTTTTAACAAAGACAGGAGCTTAGCAGTTTGCTCCTGTTCTTTTTTATGGATGTTTTCCAATCCTGTTTTCTTTATAAATTCCAGAGCAGCGTGGAGACCGAAAATACCCGGCAGATTCATAGTGCCGGATTCAAATTTATCCGGTAGAAAATCAGGTTGTACTTCGCTGTCTGAAGCGCTGCCGGTACCGCCGGTAATCAGAGGACGAAGTTTGTCGGCAAAGTCGCGTCTGAGCAGCAGTGCCCCTATACCTTGAGGTCCCAGAAGTCCTTTATGCCCGGGAACGCAGAGGGCCGCCAACTGAAGCTTAGAAAAATCTATGTCCACGTGTCCGGCGGTCTGTGCGGCATCAACAGCTAAAGGCAGCTGGTGCTCAGCACAAATACGGGCTGCTGCTTCCAGGGGAAAGAGAGTGCCGCTTACGTTGGAAGCGTGGCTGACCATAACAAGTTTCGTGTTGTTTTTAATAAGGGGCAGCATATCTTCCCCTTTAGTTTCACCGGCAGAGTTGGCCGGAATTCTGTCAAAAGTTACACCGGTTTTTTCTAAATCCCGAAGAGGACGCATAACTGCATTGTGTTCCATGCTGCTGACAATCACATGGTCACCGGGTTTGAGAAACCCACGGAGCAGAGTATTGAGTCCCCAGGTTGCCCCGGGGGTAAAAATTACCCGCTCTACACCCTCGGAAAAGTGGAAGAGCTCTGCCAGCATTTCACGGGTTTCCAAAACCGTGAGACCGGCTTGGGCAGCAGA
This sequence comes from Acidaminococcaceae bacterium, assembly GCA_022653215.1. GTDB lineage: Bacteria > Bacillota > Negativicutes > Acidaminococcales > Acidaminococcaceae > JALCSJ01. The sequence continues at coordinate 5,202 of JALCSJ010000025.1, read as the reverse complement.
ACTATATGTGCCACGATTAATATTGGCACCGTTATTTGTTACATAGTGAGCCATAGCTTCCCCTACTCCCGGTGCTTTTGGGAAGGAGCTGGCGCCTTGATCAAAATACAGTGAGTCCATGTGTAACCTCCTAAAAAATTCTATTAAGAACATTATATCTTGTTCTGTAAATAATTCCTAATTTGACATTATTAAAATTCTTGATATTTAGGAGTGCTTATTGCTATTGGCAATTGGTCTTTTCTTCGCCTCTCTGTCATAATGAAATTAAAGAAAATTTTATTAACGTGAGGTGTATGATGAAAAAGGTAAATTGGTTTGTGATTGTGGCAGGAGTGGCAGTGGGCCTGGCAGCATTGGGCTTGACACTGTTAGGAAATCCGGCCAACATGGGGTTCTGCATTGCTTGTTTTGAGCGTGATATAGCAGGAGCATTAGGACTTCATAGTGCAGCAAAGGTTCAGTATTTACGACCGGAAATTATTGGATTGGTATTAGGTTCCTTTATAATGTCCATCGGCTCCAAAGAGTTTAGGACTAAGACCGGTTCGGCACCGGCTACCAGGTTCGTTCTTGGTGCCATGGTTATGATTGGTGCTTTGGTATTTTTAGGATGTCCCTTACGTCTGGTCATCCGCTTAGGGGGCGGTGATGGCAGCGCCATTCTGGGACTGGTGGGTTTTGTCATTGGTATTGCCATTGGTGTTATGTTCCTGAATAAGGGGTTCACTCTGAAACGTGCCTATGACGGCAGTCCTGTAGAAGGCTCCATGCTCACCTCTGTTATGGTGGGACTTTTGCTCATGTTCATTGTGGCTCCTACCTTGTTCCACTTCAGCAAAGCAGGTCCCGGGTCCATGCATGCACCTTTCTTTATTGCTTTGGGAGTTTCACTGATCGTGGGAATCCTGTCCCAGAAGGCGCGTCTGTGCATGGTTGGTGGTATTCGTGACGTAATGCTGTTCAGAGATTTTAAATTACTCTATGGCTTTGTAGCAATTTTTATTACTATCCTCATTGGTAATCTAGCCTTGGGACGTTTCCATGCAGGCTTTGTTTTACAGCCTATTGCCCACAGCAGCACTTTGTGGAATATTCTTGGCATGGTAGTTGTTGGCTGGGGTTCTGTCCTTTTGGGCGGCTGCCCTTTACGTCAATTGATTTTGGCAGGCACCGGTAATGGAGACTCTGCTGTAACAGTATTTGGTATGATCGTAGGCGCAGCTATTGCTCACAACTTTGCTTTGGCCGGCAATCCGGATTCCTTGAACAAGGCTAAGGCCTTAGTAGTAGGCGGCATTGGCATGAATGGCCAGATTGCGGTAATTATCTGCTTAGCTGCACTTTTATTGATTTCTATTCGTAATTCTCGTCAGGAGGTACAAAAATAATGGTAGATGCCAGAGGTTATGTTTGCCCTATGCCGGTAATCATGGTAAAAAAAGAAGTAGAAGGTAAAGCTCCGGCCAGTCTGGAAGTAATGGTGGACGAAGCTTGTGCCAAAGAAAACGTGACTAGATACGCTGAAAGTGCAGGTTACAAAGTAACTGTTACTGAGGAAGGAGCAGACTTTAAATTAGTGCTGACAAAATGAAACAATATGTAGCGACTTTCCATACCCATTTGGGAGCTCTTATGGCATTTAAGGCCCTGGGAAAAACAGGAGCAGCTGCCCAGATGGCTCCGGTGCCCAGAAAGCTTAGCTCTTCCTGTGGAACCTGTGTATTCTATACAAGTTCTGAGCCCCATCTGGAACTAATGGGCGAAGAAGTAGAAGGTGTCTATGAAATGACAGGGGACACCTACAATCAGATAATGAGTAATGACTAGTAAGCGAAAAATGTAATGTAATAAAAGAAAAAATGACCGAGAGAAGGGTGTTGTCTTTTCTACGGACGTGTCGCTACGCGGCTTAACGGTACTAAAGTGCCTACCGCTGTGCTTTACACGTCCCGAAAAGAAAAGCACCCTTCTCTCTATTTCTATGCTCTCGTTTATATTTATTGTTGTACTTTTCACAAGGGATGTTAAAAAAGAGAATGACTCTTTTGTGACATCTGACCTTGCTAATGTTGTAAAATTCTGAAAAATTTACTATAATGGTTTCAGCAATATAAAAGTGTAAATAAATTTCCTTACGGATTTTTGTTGAGCAGGAAAGAAAATCGTAGCAAAAAAGCAAAAGAAATTATCTTCAAGGGGAGGAAAAAAATGAGACTAGAACTAAAACGTTTTGGGTCCACAGAGAAAACTGCCGAAAGACTTTATGGCGACATGGCCAGAAGACTGACAGCAGGCTCTAACGGAATTTGTCCTGTGGATTTGGCACTGAGCTTTGTTACCATGTGCCTTAGCCAATCTTGCGGAAAGTGCGTACCTTGTAGAATCGGATTAAAACAGGTTACCAATATTCTTCAGGATATTTTGGATGGTAAGGGCAGCAAGTGGTCTTTAGACTTGCTGAAAAGAACAGCAGAAAGTATAGCGCAATCAGCAGACTGTGCTATTGGTACAGAGGCAGCACATATTGTGCTGGCTAATCTGCGCAATTATCCGGAGGATTACCATGAACACATTTCTAAAAACAGATGCTTGGGTAGCTTTAAAGCTCCTGTGCCCTGTGTGGAAATGTGCCCGGCCAGCGTGGATATTCCCGGCTACATTGCCCTTATTAAAGACGGGCGTTATGCTGATGCAGTTCGCCTGATTCGTAAAGATAACCCTATGGTTACTACCTGCGGTTACATTTGCGACCATCCCTGCGAAAAGCATTGCCGTCGTAAACTGTTGGACGATGCTTTAAACATTCGTGGACTGAAACGCTACGCAGTGGATAAAGCAGGTATTGTTCAGCCTCCTGCCTGCATGCCTCCTACCGGCAAGAAAGTTGCCATAATCGGAGCAGGACCTTGCGGTCTAAGTGCTGCATACTTTCTGCAGCTGATGGGACATGAGGTTACTATTTACGAGCGCCATAAGCAATTAGGTGGTATGCTCCGTTATGGTATTCCTGAATATCGCTTGCCACGTCATTTGCTGGACAGAGATATTAATGCTGTTTTGGCTACCGGCGTGAAGGCGAAGACCAATTGTGATGTAAAAACCAACGGCGGCTATGAAAAATTGAGCAAAGAAAATGATGCTATTTATATTGCCGTAGGTGCCCAGCACCATTCCAGTATTCGTGTGGAAGGTGAACATGGTGAGAATGTTATGTCTGCCGTAGAAATGTTGCGTAAGATCGGTGACGGAGCTCATCCTGATTTTACCGGCAAGACCGTTGTTATCGTGGGCGGCGGCAACGTAGCCATGGACGTAACTAGAACCAGCGTCAGACTAAATGCGGCTAAGGTATACTGCGTATATCGTCGTCGCAAGATAGATATGACTGCCGATATGGAAGAAGTAGAAGGTGCTTTGGCAGAAGGGGCAGAGATTTTGACCATGCGTGCTCCCGGCCGTATTGAGCTGGACAAAGAAGGCAAAGCTGTGGCTCTGTGGGTGAAACCCCAGTTGTCAGGCAAAATCGATGCCAGCGGCAGACCTGCGCCGGTAGCTTCCGATGAACCGGAACAGCGCATTGCAGCTGATTATGTTATTGTGGCTATTGGCCAAAAAGTTGAACATGAAGTATTTACCAAAGCAGGATATCCTATGCACAGAAATACCATTGCAACCTTGCCCGGAGAAAGAGTATTCGCCGACAGAAATATTTTCGCCGGTGGCGAGTGCGTAACAGGACCCAACGATGCTATCAGAGCTGTTGCTGCCGGAAAAGTTGCTGCAGCCAACATAGATGAGTTCTTGGGTGGCAAGCACGAAATCAGCGTAGATGTGGCCATTCCTGATGCCACTATTAAGCTGACCCCGGCTTGGGGTCGTATCAACACATCCTTGCGGGTTGCCTTTGAACGTAAACAGGACTTTAACTGCATTGAAAACGGCATGACAGACCTGGGTGCAGAATACGAATGCAACAGATGCTTGAGATGCGATTACTATGGCCTTGGCCAATTCAGAGGGGGGAGGAATACAAAATGGTAAATTTAACTATTAATGGCAAAGAAATTCAAGCTGTGGAAGGTACCACCATTTTGGAAGCAGCTAAAAACGCCGGCATTGTTATTCCTACTCTTTGTTACTTCAAAGATTTGAATGAGATTGGGGCCTGCAGAGTTTGTATGGTTGAAGTAGAAGGCATTGAAACACAGCTTTTTGCCGCCTGCAAAACATATGTAGAAGAAGGCATGATTGTTTATACGGATTCTACAAGAGCACGTAAAGTAAGACGTGATAATATCCGGCTGATTTTGTCCCAGCATGACTGCCATTGTCCTACTTGTGCACGGAGCGGCAACTGTTCTTTGCAGACACTGGCCAACCAACTGAACATTCTGGACCATCCTTACAAGGCTGAGTATCAGAAAGAAATCACCTGGGACCTGACGGCTCCTTTGATTAAGAACGCAGCCAAATGTATTAAATGCATGCGCTGCATTCAGGTCTGCGACAAAATTCAAAGCCTTAATGTCTGGGATTTGGCTAACACCGGTTCCCGTACCTGCGTAGATGTTAGAGACAATCTGACTATCAGAGAAGTGGACTGCAGTTTCTGCGGACAATGTATTACCCACTGTCCTGTAGGTGCTTTGGGGGCCAGAGACGATACGGACAAGGTGCTGGAGTACATTGATGATCCGGATTATGTTACAGTGGTTCAGGTGGCACCTGCAGTACGTACTGCCTGGGCGGAAATGTTCGGCATAGAGCGGGAAAAGGCTACTCCCAAGCGAATGGCAGCAGCTTTGCGGCAATTAGGATTTGACTATGTATTTGACACCAACTTTGCCGCAGATTTAACCATCATGGAAGAAGCCAGTGAATTCGTGGAAAGATTTACTCATCAAGATAAATATAAATGGCCCATGTTTACATCCTGCTGTCCCGGCTGGGTACGGTTTATTAAATCCCAATTTCCGGCCTTCGTTGACAACGTGTCTACTTCAAAGAGTCCACAGCAAATGTTCGGGGCAATTGCCAAGAGCTATTTTGCTCAACGTATCGGCATAGATCCTCACAAGATTCGCTGTATTTCTGTAATGCCCTGTGTAGCGAAAAAATCCGAGTGCGCAATTCCTATTATGAACGATGCCTGCGGAGATCCGGATGTGGATATCGTAATCACCACACGGGAATTCGACA
>JALCSJ010000024.1 GCA_022653215.1 Acidaminococcaceae bacterium | reverse complement strand
TGTTGTCTTTCCTACGGACGAGTCGCTACGCGGCTTAACGGCACTAAAGTGCCTACCGCTGTGCTTTACACGTCCCGGAAAGAAAAGCACGCTTCTCTCGGCCTTCATGTTCTTATATATACCTTCATATAATTTTTTGAATTCTAGAATACAAAAGCAACTGGCTGATAATATTGGCAGGAGCATTGAGCAGGTTGGCTAATTTGCTACGCTGCTGAGCCGTGAACGAAGTGTATATCGGTTCGCAGCACCTATAGCGGACCGATATACACATGAGTCGGCGACAGTAGCGAGCAAATTCACAACCTGCGGACAGCGACTGGCAAATTATCAGCCGATTGCTCTAGAACATAACAAAAAGGACGGGCACTTACCATATGGCTTACGCCAATCTGGTTAAGTATGTCCGTCCAGTTTATCATGTTATTTTTAAGGTTTTATGTTAGCTTAACTTTTCCCATCCGCTTTCGCCAGGCTGTGAAGTTTTTATTGTACTACTCGTACTTTTATAATATTCTCCTTTAAATTTAACAACAACACCAACTTCATAATATCTTTGATAAGTACCAGTATCAGAAATCTCAATAGCCTTGCCATTTGTAGTACCAACCGCTTTCCACCCATAATTGCTATAGGTACCAGCTGGATCATAACTAGAAGTATTGTACGCATTTACAGACTCATATATTATTCCGTCCGAACCAACAACTTTCGTACCTTTAGCATAAGTAGTACCAGAAGTATATGCATCTGTACCAGCAAAACTATTGTTTCCATAAGGATCATTTCCCGCTATTAAGTCTGCATCATGGACAGAGCACAGGATATGGTCGTTATCACCGACGCTATATGTTCCCTGAGAAGGACACACAGCCGGATTATGCATAGTTGAATCCTCAAGGAAAGTCTTCAAATCATTCGCTAGTCCCTTGGCGTTGTTATAGGCATATTCCCTTTCCATTTCCGCTCTGTTGGCTATGCAAACATTCTTTCTTGATTCTTCCAGATAGTCCAGAAAACGGGGTATGGCTAAACCGGCTAAAATGCCAATAATAGCTATAACAATAACTAATTCTATTAGCGTAAAGCCCTTGTTTTTTCCTTTTATTTTCATACAAATCCCGTCCATTTTTAGATATTTATATAAATATTGGCTTTTTTACTTTTTTATCTCTCCTCGTATTATAGCACAATTGTCTGAAAAATACCATATAACATAGTTAAGGTTTGTCATATAACTTTGTTCAGTGCTTCATATAACTCCTGTGGTTTTACCGGTTTACTCAAATGCTCGTTCATGCCGGATGCCTTACTTAATTTTATATCTTCCTCAAAGGCATTGGCACTCATAGCGATAATCCCGATTTTTTTAGCATCGGTTCTTGCTAAACTCCGGATAGCTTTAGCCGTATCCAAACCATTCATAACAGGCATACGAACATCCATGAGTATGGCATTATACTCCCCCGGTTGTGATGCAGCAAAGGTTTCCAGACCGACTTTGCCATTCACTGCCACTACAACTTGACATTCCTGACCGGCAAGGAGTTTTTTAACAATAAGAGCATTTATGGGATTGTCTTCACAGTAAAGAACTTTTTTACCGTGAAGCTGAGGATAATTATGTACCTGGCTTTGTTCAGTTGTTTCCTCCGGTAAATCACTTTCCGGGAATGTCAGGTTTATAATAACTTCCGTTCCTTTGTCTATTTGAGAATGAATTTCTATTTTGCCATCCATCAAAGCAATCAATTGCTTAATAATAGTTAACCCCAGACCTGTTCCTCCTGCTTTATCTGTATTAACCCGATTTTCCTGATTGAATGGTTCAAAAATATGAGGTAAAAACTCAGCAGACATACCACAACCCGTATCACGGACAGTAAATTTATAGCTTACCAAATCAGCTTTTTCCGCAATTTTTTCCTTAATTAAATCAATACGTCCCCCTTCCGGGGTGAATTTTACCGCATTATTTAGTAAGTTAAGAAAAACCTCTTTTAAATGTACATTATCAGCCAAAACATTTTTGTCATTATCATTGTCCTGAGAAAAATGGAAATCTATTTCCTTGGCACTTAAAGCAGGATTCATTATGTCTATTATATTCCGGAAAAAAGACTTCATAGCAACAGGACGTGGATGGAGGACAAATTTACCATGCTCCATTTTAGTCACTGTTAAAATATCATTAATCAGCTGCAACAAATACTCCCCAGACTCTCTCAGCTTTGGTAATTCCGCTTTAATATCCGGTAATTTTTCCTCACCTTCCATGATATAAGTAAGTCCTAAAATTGCATTCAGAGGTGTACGCAAATCGTGATTCATTCTGGTTAGGAAATCAGTTTTCAGCTGATTTGCTTCCTTATCTTTTTTAGCTTGCTTCAGCATCATTTCTGCATTTTTAGCTCTGATTTTTACTAGATTAAAAGCCAATGCAGATACAATAATTGCCAAGAGCAAAATTACAAAGGCTATTCTCCCTCTGTACCGCCCAATAATATCTTTAAAGTTTTTCTGCTTTTTCCCTTCATTCATATTACGAAGCATAATATCACGGCGTTCGTCATCACTAATACCTCTAATGGCCTTATTGATAACGGACTGCAAATAAGGCGAAGCAGTACCGGGAATCCCCACCGAAAATCTATATTCATTGCCGGATATAACATAAGCTACAATATTTTCGTAATTAGCACTATCAATCAGGGAAGGCAATGCCGAACCAAAGAGCATGGTTAGATCTGCTTTACCTTCATTTACTGCCGCCACACATTCATCCGGTGTATTAAAATAAAGAAATTTTACATATTTCTTATCTTTGGCAATATTTTGAAAAAGAGGATATTTATTGCACAAAGCTACTTTACAGTTACTGTCCTTATAATCTTTAACCTGCTTATTAGCAACCATATACAAATTTGTAGTGTAAATTGTATCGGACAATTTGACTCCTAAAGTATTAGCAGCTGCTCCGGCATTAGCAACCATGCCAATTAAACCTACTTGCCCATTACGCATTTGTTCGGTAATTTTAGAGATATTTTGTCTAGGTACAAAATGAAAAATCAGGCCGGAATCTTCACTTATTTTATTATACATATCTACAACTACGCCCTTAAATTCCTTGCTTTTGGGGTCGTAATATTCTATAGGCGGCTGTCCTTCAGAAATTGCCACATTAATGACTTTGCTGTTTTGAATGAATTCTCGTTCTGCCTGTGTAAAAGATAAAGTCATCGCAAGATGGCCAAAATAAATTTTATCCAGTTGAGCTTCGTAGTAAGGAGATTCCATACGAATTTGGTTCATTGCTATATCCAATTCTTGTTTCAGAAAAGGTTTGTTTTTATCTAAGCAAAAATAAAGGGGAGTTCGTTGTATATACGCTAATATTTTCAAGTTTTTTTCACTGCGTATACTGCTCATTAAAATTGCATCAACCTTTCCCTCTGACAGGGCAACTTTGCATTCTGCGTCACTGGGATAGTAAACCATATCAACTTTTGTACCATAGGCTTCCAAAAATTTTCTGGTCTGTTCTCCCCTGATACTCCCTTGTAAAGCAGCAATTTTCATTCCATTGTAATCCCCAAAATCATTGAAATAGTATTTGTTGTTTTTGAGATTAGTGCAAAGAATTGTAGTACCACTCCCAATATATAGTGTGGAAAAATCATATATTTTTTTCCTTTTCTCTGTACTTTGCACTCCCGGCACAAGATCGATTGTGCCCTTTTCTAAGGCCAGCATACTTTCCTCAAAAGTCATGGGAATAAATTCATATTGCCAATGAGTATACTGGCTGATTCTTTGTAAATATTCATAGGCATAACCACTTACATTATTTCCGTCATCAAAGCTTAAATAATTTGGATAGTCCGACACTGCTACTTTAACCACAACTCCGGGAACAGCAAAAACAGGCAAAGTGATCCCTAAGCATAGTGCTGCCATTATTATAAATGTCAGAATTTTCCTTAGCCACTTTGCCATTTTAGTTTCTCCTTTTACCAGTCTCCATCACTGCCGCCACCGCCGGAATCTCCACCGCCGCCTGAATCACCGTCATCGGAATCGTCACCAAATGAGGATGAATCACTGCTGCTGCCACCACCGGAACTACTTGTTGTTCCATCGTAAACCCCTAATTTTGTTAAGACAAAAACTACAATCTTACAAACGATATAAAAGGCCAGAGCCATTATTCCAAAGCCCACGGCAAGTAATACGAGAGCCCAAAACCACCCATATTCATTGTCATCACTTTTGTCTGCCTCAGTTTCTTCTGCACTCTTTTCCAGACCTGGTAACTGTACCTTATATTCCCCTGCTGTCTTTTTTACTAATTCCTTGTAAGCATTTAAGATTCCTGTATCAAAATCATTCTTTTTAAAAGCAGGAACAAGATATTTATCCCGGACTTGACCGGTATAACCATCCGTTAGAGCTCCCTCTAATCCATAGCCTACTTCAATCCTTAACTTTTTATCTTTTACTGCCACTAAAAGCAAGCAGCCATTATTTAGCTTGGCATCCCCCAATTTGTATTTTCGGAATAAATTATTGCCATATTCGGAAACAGGCATTCCTTCTAAAGAATCCACCGTAACAACCACTATTTGAGCTTTTGTTTTCTCTTGTAATTCTTTGCCTAAAGAATTAATAGTATCCTTGGTTTTTTGCTGCAAAACCCCTGCATTATCCTGAGCAAAAAAGCTGTGGCTCTGTGACTCGGGATAACTGGGCTCAGCAAAGACCTGACAAGAAAACACTAACAAAAAAAATACAATAAAAAACCCCTGTAATGTTTTTTTCACCTTTATCTCCCCCTCATATACTTGTTTTAATTATACTACAAATAGTGGTAAAACTCATTCAGCAATACAAATATTTTTATATAGGAAAAAAGCACCTAATTTGCGTATATTTAGCAAATTTGGTGCTTTTTATTATTTTTTACTATTTTTTCAAAACATCTTCAATATTTAAAGTTACTGTACCATCGTCGCAAATAAAACAAGGAACACCTAACATATCTGTACCACGGATTTCAGCATAAACCGGACTAGTATCCCGCAGTTTCAAATATTCTTTTAAATCTGCATGACAGGACAAAATATCTTTGAAACTGATTTCTGCGCCTGCAGCTAAAAGCTTGTTCATCGCATCGATAGTATCTGGACATAGATGACTGCCAATCATAGTAACATGCATAGTTTTAAGCCTCCATTTTTTGCCTTTATGCGGCAATTTTTTTATACCAATCCTTACCGTTAATATAGCGTTCCACAATAAAAGCAGAACTTAAATCACCTGTTACATTAATCGCTGTAGCCGGTGCATCAGTAATCGTGCCTATGAGAACCATTACCGGAATCGTAGCAGGGGGAAACCCAAACAGTGAAATTACAAAAAGCTCACCCACATAACCACCGGCAGGAATTGCACCCATAACCATGCTGGCTAAGGTAGCGCAGACAACTGCTTTGAAAATTATTACCGGATCCATGAAGTTTATACCTAAAACATTGCATAAAAAAGCGATTTTTAAAATTGTAATTAGGCAGGCACCGTCTTTATGCAAATTTGCGCCCAAGGGAATACACAAATCCCGCACATCATTAGAAATTCCGCATTTATCCGCAGCTTCGAGACTCAAAGGAATAGTAGCTGCTGAGGAACAGGTTCCCAGTGAAGTCAAAGTTGGCGGAATGCAATAACGATAGTATCTTTTAACACCTTCCATACCGGCACCAATATACGCAAACAAAGTATTGGAAAAGAAATAATAAACAACAGCAGCAATACAATAGACAATAAGTGCCTGAGCCAGTGGTCCTGTAAACTGGCTGCCGTATTCACCAATTAAGGTAGCGAACAAAACACCCAATCCTATAGGAGCAATTTTCATAACATAATTTACTACATGCATAACCATTTCCGAAGCTTCGTCAAACAAACGAGCTAAATTTTTGCCTCTTTCTCCCATGGAAAGCAAAGCAGTACCAACCATAATGCCGGCAATAATCAAGGCCATCAGGTTTTTACGTGACCATAACAAGGTGAAATCATTAACTGTAAACATAGCTAAAATATTCATATTGCTCTTTAGGTCCTTAACCTGTTCAGTCATCTGTATAATAGCCCCTTTACCGGGACTACTGATAGCACTGATACCAACCATATATACTGAGGCAAATACCTGGGTAACAACGAAAATCAACATCATTATCCCAATTATACGTCCTAGCTTCTGCATACTTTCCATTTTGGAAATAGAAGCTACAATACTTACGAAAATCATAGGCACTACACAGCAGTACAAAAGATTTAAAAACAAATCTGCAAGTGGCTGCATAACCAAAGCACCCTTGCCCCATACAGCTCCCACTCCGGCACCGATAAACATGCTTGCCAGCAGGATAAAAGATGACTTATTGTTTTTTAAAAAAGACATGATTTTTCTCCTTTATCAACCACACTGATTAGCTTTTATGGTTGTCGATGGCGGCTTTTAATTGCTTCATGGCCTGTTCCAATGTTTTTCTATGACAAGCAACATTAAAACGTTCAAACTGTGCCGTAGCTGGTCCGAAAACTTTACCTGAATCAAGCCACAGTTTAGCTTCGTCCGTAATAATATGCTCCAGCTCTTCATCTGTAAAACCATATCCTGAAAAATCAACCCAAGTAAGGTAGGTACCCTCTGGATCTACAAAATAAGCTTTAGGCAGATTTTCTTTTATGAATTTGCGCATATATTCCATATTTGCTGTAACTGTCTCTAATAGACCTTTTACCCAGGCATCACCTTTAGTATAACAGGACTTCACTGCAATCTGAGCCATAACTCCGCCTTGGCTGTAGCCTGAAGAAGCATTGGCTTTACGATATTTTTTACGCAGTTCTGCGTTCTTTATAATAATATTAGCCGGCTGCAATCCTGCTACATTAAAAGTCTTACTGGGAGAAGTATACACAACCAGATTTTCTTGATATTTTTCCGGCAAGGTGAACATACTTGCAAATTCAAAACCGGGATAAACAAAATCACAGTGAATCTCATCAGCCATAATTATGACATTATGAGCTAGACAAATATCACCAAGTTTTTTCAGTTCTTCCTTTTTCCAAACCCTGCCCACAGGATTATGAGGACTGCATAATATAAAAACTTTTACATTATTATCAACGATTTTTTGCTCAAAATCAGCAAAATCAATAGTATATTTTCCCTTTTCGTAATGAAGCTGATTATTCACAAGTTTTCTGCCATTATCCACAATTACTTCGCTAAAAGGATAATAAACGGGTTGTTGAACAATTATCGCATCACCTGGTTTGGTAAATGCTTTTACACCGGTTGCCAAACCATACACAACGCCGCAGCCTAAAGTTACTGTTTCCGGTGCTATTGTGTAACCATGATGGGTAGAAAACCAATGATTTAAAGCAGCATAATATTCATCATCAGGATCGGTGTATCCAAAAACCCCATGGTCTATTCTCTTATGAAAATCAGTTAATATTTCTTCAGATAATTTAAAGTCCATATCAGCAATCCAAAGCGGAAGAAGATCCTTTCTTCCCTTACGCTGCATTGCAAAATCATATTTCAGACAACTTGTTCCGCGGCGATCAACTACATACTTATCTTCAAAACTCATTTCACTCATGATGTTGCCTCCAATTATTTTTTTAATAAATTGTTTTCCAGAATGGAATTATAGTTTAGGCCTTAAACTATTTCTTAGGTGTATTATACAAAGCAGGCGTACAATTGTCAATAACTTTTTGTTTAACGGCTAAACTTTTTCTTGCATTTTCATTTTCTTTACCATTAAGTAATCAGCAGCTAGCAAACATCTAGCTTGTTGAGCTTGGCTTTTTAAAAAATATCGTGTATAATGACTATTGAAAATAGTTTAATAGTTAAATCATTTAGCAAAGGAAAACTTATTATATGAAAAATGATAAAAAAATATATAACAGCATGATAAATGACTCTTTTCATGCCCTTAATGAACGACACAACAACATTTACCAATTTGTAATGCAGTACAATGATTATATAATCTCCAAACATGATTACGGAGACGGCATCCTTTTATCCATGATTGAAATGCACACTCTCACATATATTGAAGACAATCCGGGCATTACGGTTACTGAGCTGGCAAAATACTGGAACAAGACAAAAGGTGCCCTTTCTCAAACTGTCAGCCGGCTGGAAGAAAAAAAACTAATAGAAAAACGTAAAGAAGAAGGCAACGCCAAAAGCCTTCATCTTTATCCAACTAAGCTTGGTGTTAAATTAAGCAGAGCTCATAAGCTATTTGATACTGTAGATATAGCTAAAACTATGGGTGAGTTACGTGAGGAATGTAGTGCTGAAGAAATAGACGGTTTTTACAAAGTTCTTTCCGTCTACAATAAAATAATCAAAAAAGATTTTGCTATTAACAAACACAAAAACTCAAAATCTAAGTAAGATAGTATTATTCAAAAAGAAGCGTGTTGTCTTTCCGAAAAGAAAACCATGCTTCTTTCTCTTTTTTTATTATTTAGGTTAACCTATGTTGTTTGTTCGGTTGACATTGGCCATTATTAATGTATAATTCTAAGGTAAACCTATTTTTAAATTTGGTTAACCTAGGAGGTTTAAATGAAAACAAAAGATATGGTTTTATGTGCCCTCTTCACAGTTTTAATTGCTCTGGGAGCATTTATTAAAATTCCCATTCCCGTAGTGCCCTTTACCCTACAATTTCTCTTTACTTTGTTAGCCGGCTTATTGTTAGGCAGTCGCCTGGGAGCTATTAGTGTGGCCCTTTATGCTGCTCTTGGTTTACTGGGTTTACCTATTTTCGCCGAAGGCGGTGGCCTATGGTATATTCTGAAACCAAGTTTTGGCTATATTATAGGCTTTATCCTGGGAACATATGTTACGGGTAAACTTACGGAAAATTTATCTGCTTTTTCTTACAAAAAGGTATTGCTGGCAAATTTTCTGGGCTTATTAATTGTCTATGGCTGCGGTATGGTTTATTACTATATTATTTGCAATTATGTAATCAATACCCCCATTGCTTTATGGCCCCTCTTCCTCTATTGCTTTATTTTAGCAGTACCGGGAGATATTTGCCTCTGTGTTTTAGGAACAGTTTTAGCAAAAAAACTTATACCCATGTTAAATTTTAGAAAGCAAGGTGCAATGGCAATATGATAAAAGAATTAAAAGAAAAAGTTTTAAAAGGTGGAACTATTACAAAAGAGGAAGCTATGAAATTAATCACTGCCCCTCTTAAAGAACTGACAGAAGCAGCTAATGAAATAAGGGAAAAAGTCTGCGGTCAAGGTTTTGATTTATGCACTATTGTGAATGGCAAATGCGGGAAATGTTCTGAGGACTGCAAATACTGCGCCCAAAGTGCCCATTATCATACTTCCTGCACGGAAACCTATCCCCTCCTCCCTACCAGTGAATTAGTAGCAGATGCCAGACATCACAAGGAACAAGGGGTTCTGCGCTACTCTATTGTTACTTCAGGTCGTGCTTTATCCGACCAAGAAGTTGACCAGATCTGCGCAAGCATTAACGCTATTAAAGCTCAGGTAGGAATCGAAGTATGTGTCTCCTTTGGTCTTTTAAATGAAAAACAGTTTAAAAAAATTAAGGCTGCGGGAGCCTCCCGTGTGCACTGCAACCTGGAAAGTTCCAGACGGTATTTCCCGGAAATTTGTACCACACATACCTATGACGAAAAAATTGCCACATTGAAAGCAGCCAAAGCTGCCGGTCTCAGTATCTGTTCCGGCGGTATTCTCGGTTTAGGTGAAACCATGGAAGACAGAATCGACATGGTCTTAACAGCAAGAAAATTAGGTGTGAAATCCATTCCGGTTAATGTCTTAAATCCTATTAAGGGAACACCCTATGAACATAATAAAGTTTTAACCAGAGAGGAAGTATGCCGGACCATTGCTATCTTCCGTTTCTTGCTTCCTGATGCATCCATTCGTTTAGCAGGAGGACGGGGCCTATTGGGAGATAAAGGCGTAAGTTGTTTTACTTCAGGAGCCAATGCCGCCATTTCCGGTGATATGCTTACTACTGCCGGTATTACTGTAGAAACAGATTTGGCTCTTTTAAAAGAATTAGGAATGGAGGTAAAACTCTGTCATGACTAAGGCTCTTTTTGTAACCGGTACCGGTACTGATATAGGCAAAACCTATATTTCAGGTCTTTTGCTTAAGAAAATGCAGGAATTAACCACTAGCACAGCCTACTTTAAGGCCGCCATGAGCGGTAATATTCGTCAAAAAGACGGTTCTTTGCTACCCGGTGATGCAGCTTTTGTCCAAAAAACAGCTAACTTAAAACAACCTTTAGCAACAATGTGTCCATATGTGTATGAGACTGCTGTTTCACCTCATCTAGCTTCCAAGTTGGAAGGAAATCCGGTAAATTTTCCGGTTGTAAAAAAACACTTTATGGAGCTTTCCTCTCAATATGATTACATTCTTATGGAAGGCAGCGGCGGCATTTGTTGTCCTTTGGACTATGATACTGCTCCCCTTTATCTGGAAAACATTATTACTAAACTGCATTTAACCAGCATTTTAATTGCTGATGCAGGTTTGGGAACGATTAATAACGTGGTTCTTACTAATTTTTACATGAATGCCAAAAGCTTGCCTTTGGCCGGAATTATCTTCAACAATTACCACCCCGGCAACGTTATGGAAGAAGATAATATTTTTATGAGTCACAAGTTAACCGGTCTGCCAATAATCGCCAAAGTCGAACATAATGCAACTGATTTAAATATTGGAGCTGCTGACTTAGAACAAATATTTCAGGAGGTAAAATAATGATTTGGTATCCCTATGTACAAATGAAGACTATGCCCCAACCCTATAAAATTATTGATGCTGATGGTGTTTATCTGTATACGAAAGACAATAAAATGATTGATTCGATTTCCTCCTGGTGGTGCATGATTCACGGCTATAAGCATCCTGTGCTTACAGAAGCACTTAAGTCTCAGGCTGATAAATTTGCCCATGTTATGCTGGCAGGATTGACCCACGAACCGGTGGAACACTTCTCTGCTGAATTAGCAAAGACTTTGCCCGGAACCTTAAATTATACTTTCTTCTCAGATTCCGGCAGCGTTTCCGTGGAAGTTGCCTTAAAAATTGCTCTGCAATTCTATCTGAATCAGGGGGAGAAAAACAGGACTAAGGTTTTGGCCTTAAAACATGCCTATCATGGCGACACTTTCAAAACCATGGAAGTGGGAGACAGCGAAAGCTATCATTTCGTTTTAGATGCTTTTGGTCCCAAGAAAGATGTTTATCATATTCCTACGGAAATTCCTGCTTTAGAAAAAGCTATGGAAGAACACCATAAAGAATTAAATTGTGTTTTGGTTGAACCTCTGCTGCAAGGAGCCGGCGGTATGCTTATGTATGACCTGGCTTTTCTGCAACGGGCCCGGGAACTATGTGATAAATACGGAGTGCTGTTAGTTTTTGATGAAGTTGCTACAGGTTTTGGCCGCACCGGTTACATGTTTGTTGCGGATGCCGTAACGCCTGATATTATTTGTCTGGGCAAAGGTTTAACCGGCGGTTATATTGGTCACGCTGCCACTGTAGCCAATCAAAAGGTCTATGATGCTTTTTACGGAGACAGCAACAGACTGGCTCTCATGCACGGTCCTACCTTTATGGCTAATCCTTTAGCTTGCAGTGTTGGATTAGCTTCCCTTAAAGTTTTTAAAGAAGAAAACTATTTAGGGAAAATCAAAAAGATAGAAGCCATTACCAAGAGAGAATTAGCAGGTTTTACTGATGACCGCATTAAGGAGATACGTATTATGGGTGCCTCTGTCTGCATAGAAGTTAAAGACCCCAAATATATCCAAGGTTATCAGCAATACGCTTATAAGAATCACGTTTTTGCTAGACCATTCATGTCATACTTATATGCCATGGTTCCCTATATCATTACCGAGGATGAACTTGTTCATGTGCTAAATACTATGAAGAACTGGTTTTATATAAAGTAAATTTTTTAAAAAAATGGACGAAAAACCTTCAAGGTTTTTCGTCCGTGTTTTTTTAATCCGTTAACTCAACTTGTCCGTTTTTAATTTTCTTAATTCTTACCCAGAATAAGCAGTGTCCAATAATAGCAAGTGCCGTACCAATAGGATAAGCAATAGCCACGCTTAATCTTAAACCTTCCGGTGCACATAAAATATAGGTGAAACATACACCGCCCATAAAAGTCGCAGGAAGAGCGCAAATCCAGAAATTGCCTTTATTGGCATATAGATAAAATGCCCCGGCCCATAATACCAGCATAGCCAAGGTCTGATTGATCCAGGCAGCATAACGCCAAATAATGCTGAAATCCACCTGTGTCAAAGCCCAGGCCACTAAAATAATCGGAACACATAATTTTAATCTTTCAGGTATTGTTTTCTGATCCATTTTGAACCAGTCAGCAATAGCGTAACGGGCCCCACGAAAGGCAGTATCTGCAGAAGTTACAGGACAGGCAATAACGCCTACCATGGCAATAGTCATACCTATAGGTCCCATAAGGCCTTTACAGATGTCATAAACAACACCGCCGGGTCCTTTATAGGTTACAAGAGCTTGCTGCAATCCTACTGAACCTTGATAGAAACTACAGCCTGCTGCAGCCCAAACCAAAGCAATTATCCCTTCGCAAACCATAGCTCCGTAAAAGACTTTTTTGGCATCTCTTTCTGTTTTAATACACCGTGCCATTAAAGGAGACTGGGTAGCATGAAAGCCGGAAATAGCACCGCAGGCAACTGTTACGAACATAATTGGCCAGATAGGTACATTTTTAGGATGCATATTGGCAAAAGAAACAACAGGAATTGTATAACCTTTCACAATAAGCATTGCACCTACACCAAAGGCCATAAAAAGCAGACATACCCCAAAGAAAGGATACAACCTGCCGATTATTTTATTAATAGGCAAAAATGTTGCGAGAAAGTAATAAATCAAAAGAATAAACAGCCAACCATTAAAGCTTAAGGCAGGCATTAGTTTAGTCAACAGTCCGGCAGGGCCGCTGGTAAAAAGCACCCCAATCATAATTAACAAAAGGACTGAAAAGACACGCATTAATTGTTTAATAATGTCTCCGCAATATTTACCAATGATTTCAGCAATACTGGCACCATTATTACGTTCAGATAACAATCCGGAACAAAAATCATGTACAGCTCCGGCAAAAATCGTGCCAAAAGTAATCCAAAGAAACACAGCAGGTCCCCAAAGAGCTCCGGAAATAGCACCAAAAATCGGTCCTAGCCCTGCTATATTCAATAGTTGAATCAAAAATACCTTAGGAGTAGACATTGGCACATAGTCCACATCATCCTCTAATCTATAAGCAGGCGTCTTTCTATCATCGATAGGCGGCTGGAAACACCTTTCCACATATCCACCATAAAGAAAAAAACCTACAATCAAAAAAGCCAGACAACCATAAAATAATCCCATACACTTCCCCCCATTTCTCAGTTGCTACTATGCAGCTTCTTAGCAAAATATTTGAGATTAATTATATTCCTTCTTGGGAGGTAAATCCAGTAAAATTTTGAAATTATTTTTTTGTTTCCAGCTTCAGCAATGCTTCTTTCATTTCTAAACCGCCCCCATAACCTACCAGCTTCCCGCTAGCCCCTATCACTCTGTGACATGGTACTACAATAATGATAGGATTTCGGTTATTGGCCATGCCAACTGCCCTGGCAGCTTTAGTATTACCTATAGCAGCAGCGATTTGTCCATAGGACCTGGTTTCTCCATAAGGAATTTTTTCCAACTCTGCCCATACTTTTTTCTGGAATTCCGTTCCGTGTAAAACAAAAGGAAAAGCAAACTTCTTTCGTTTTCCGGCAAAATATTCCATAAGCTGCTTAAACACTTTGTCCATTAGTGCTGATTTTTCACCTAAAGATTTAGGTTTCTCAGCAAGTTTTTTAATGCCTGTGATAACCTTGTCTTGAGACTTAATACACAGATACCCAACCGGACTTTTATATACAGCAAAATTGTCCATCATTACCTCCGTCTGTTCCTTATTTATATGAACGGTAATCAAAAAGCCGAGAGAAACGTGCTTTTCTTTACGCTTCTCTCGGTCTGATATAATATTGTCAAAATTTCTGGTTGTTTACTCCGGCTATTTATTTATTGCCTCAGCAGTAGCAACGGCAACTGCTACCGTAGCACCAACCATAGGATTATTGCCCATACCTAAAAAGCCCATCATTTCAACATGAGCCGGTACAGAAGAAGAACCGGCAAACTGAGCATCAGAATGCATTCTGCCCATAGTATCAGTCATACCATAAGAAGCAGGTCCTGCTGCCATATTATCAGGATGCAGAGTACGACCTGTACCGCCGCCGGAAGCAACAGAGAAATACTTCTTGCCTGCTGCCAGACGTTCTTTCTTATAGGTACCTGCAACAGGATGCTGGAATCTGGTAGGATTGGTAGAGTTACCGGTAATGGACACATCTACATCCTCGTGATGCATAATGGCAACACCTTCACGGACATCGTCAGCGCCATAGCAGCGAACCTGAGAACGTTCACCTTTAGAGTAAGCAATTTCTTTCACAATATGCAATTCTCCAGTGTAATAGTCAAATTTGGTCTGAACATAAGTAAAGCCATTAATACGGGAAATAATTTGAGCAGCATCTTTGCCTAAGCCGTTCAAGATAACTCTCAGGGGAACTTTTCTTGCCTTGTTGGCATTTTTAACAATACCAATAGCTCCCTCAGCGGCAGCAAAGCTTTCGTGACCGGCCAGAAAAGCAAAGCATTTAGTGTTATCCCGTAAAAGCATAGCACCTAAATTGCCATGACCAATACCTACTTTTCTGTCATCAGCTACAGAACCGGGAATACAGAAGCTTTGTAAACCGATACCAATAGCTTCTGCTGCTTCAGCAGCATCTTTTACACCTTTTTTCAAGGCAATAGCTGCGCCTACAGTATAAGCATAGCCGGCGTTTTCAAAACAAATAGGTTGAATACCTTTAACGATTTTATAAGGATTAAATCCTGCTTTTTCGCAAATTTCCAGAGCTTCGTCCACTGAAGAAATATTATACTTTGCCAATACTGCAGTAATATTTTTAATACGACGTTCATATCCTTCAAAAGTTATCATATTCTTTATTCCTTTCTCGGATCAACATATTTCGCTGCTTCATCAAAGCGGCCATATGATCCGGTGGCTTTCTTCAGTGCTTCGTTGGCGTCCATGCCCTTTTTAATAAAGTCCATCATTTTGCCTAAGTTTATAAATTCATAGCCAATGATTTCATTTTGTGCATCTAAAGCCAGACGTTTAACATAGCCTTCGGTTAAATCCAGATAACGAGGGCCTTTAGCCAATGTACCAAACATGGTTCCTACCTGGCTTCTTAAGCCTTTGCCCAGGTCTTCCAGGCTGGCGCCGATGGGCAGCCCACCTTCAGAAAAAGCAGTCTGAGAACGACCATAAACAATCTGGAGGAACAATTCGCGCATAGCTACGTTAATAGCATCGCAGACAAGGTCAGTATTTAAAGCTTCCAGGATAGTTTTGCCGGGCAAAATTTCTGAAGCCATAGCAGCAGAATGCGTCATACCGCTGCAGCCGATTACCTCTACCAAAGCTTCTTGAATAATACCCTCTTTAATATTAAGGGTCAGTTTACAAGCACCTTGTTGCGGTGCGCATCTACCTACGCCATGAGTTAAACCGTTAATATCTTTAATTTCTTTCGATTTTACCCATTTACCTTCTTCAGGAATAGGTGCCGGTCCATGACAAGCTCCCTGCGCAATGGGGCACATGTTTTCAACTTCTGTTGAGTAAAGCATCGTATCACTCCTTTTCATCTGAAACTATAACAAGTATTATATCACATTTTGGCTATAAAAATTATAGCCACTGACCATATTTTTTTATAAAGTAATTTTTCGCCACTTGCTTATTATTTATTAAAAATACTTGACGAACTGCACTCTAAACCGTCCATTGCCGTCTTCTTCTGATTGGTATTTTTCGGAACCCAGCTTCCAGGCATAGGTCAACCGTAACAGCCAGTCATCGGTGCGTCCCCACAACAAACCAATACCGCAGCCTGATAAGTGCCGGTAATTATCTCCACCGGAATAATTGGACTTATTAATACGTACAGCACCATTATCCAAGAATGCCGCCAATTGCAAGGTCTGATCAGGTCTTGCTTTCAAGGGAATAATATGCCGATACTCAGCAGAAGCTACATAGCCAATATCACCGGAAGCTTCTCCCTGAGGATAAGCTCGTACTCCGTAAGGGCCACCTAGTTCTAACTTTTCATAGGAATCAAGATTCTTATTGGCTATCTGTCCATTGAAGGTGAAAATCATATAATTTCGTTGGTCAAAAGTCTGTTGACGGACATCATAGGTAGACAGTTTGTGGAAAGAACCTTCTGTAGCAGGTCCTGCATAGTCGTTAGCCATAGTTTCATCATTCATAATACCCATATGGCCCCATTTGTACTCTACGCTATAGTTTGTGCTGCCCTTTGGATCAATCTCATCCCCAAAGAAAGAAGTCACCAAACCTCTGTCCCGTTTATTGGCACTAACATTGCCCAACTGGAAATCTTCCAGTCGGCTGGTTTCAGCACGGAGACTTACATACTGATTATTGCGGCTGGAACGGCGAATAGCATAACGCCAGCCAATATGCAAGGTATCAGATTTACCATAAGAATCCGTATCATCGAATTCGTTACCCAAAATATAATGGAGTCTGCTATAGCCAATATCAAAACGATGACCATCTTTGCCTACCGGCAGAAAATAAGTCATGCCATAGTTGTTCTTGCCGCCACCGGTACTTAAACCTTCCAAAGCAATGGTATCACCATTTTTAGTAGGATTGAGCCAGTTATAGTTAACACCAACTTCATTATAACCTGTATAGCGGTTGCCATAGTTATCTACATAAGCACTGCCGGTAGGTCCTTTATGCTTGTGTACAACAAAAGTAACATTTGAGGTACCGGATTTAGTGCCGGGAGAAATGGTAACTTTAGAATCGGCAGATGCCACATCATTAAGGAGCCAGACAGCACGTTCTACTTCACTGCGCTTAATATAATTGCCTGTTTTGAGACAAGTCATTTGGTTTCTTAAAGCATAGTCCTTAATCTTGGAATCATTCTGCAAAATAATCTGGTCATATTTGCCAACTACCGCTGACAATTCCACAATGCCCTTATTAATACGCTGAGCCGGCAGATAAACCTTGGCTACCAAATAATCATGGCTTTGTAAATAAGCAGTCAGTTTATCAGCTGCAACGTTTAATTCTTTAAAAGTCAGTTCCTTGCCGATTTTATCATGGAGTAATTTGTCAACTTCAGCCTGACTCAAGATTTCCTGATTATCCAGCCGAAAACCATTGACCTTAATTTTCACCTGGTCATCCAAGGGCCAGCTAACCTGTTCACCTTTAGTGATTTCAATCTGAGGTTTCCTTTGAATCGGTTTATCCAACTTGATATCTTTAATCTCACGCATAGTAGAACCGGCCGTAGGCGCAGTGGCTTTAACCTGGGCAGCTGCTGAGACAGTTCCCATATTCATACTCATTACGCTGGTTAGTACCAGAGCACTAAGTAAAGCCCATTTATTTTTTTTCATAACGAATTTCATCCCCTTTTATTTTTCTTTACTTAGCTATCAAATAAACAGCTTTGATACTATCCAAAACAACTCCCATATCATCTAAAGCACTGTTTAAAGCACCTTTGAACAAAGATACATAACGAGTACTTTCATTAGATTTTATCATTTCATTTGCTGCTGCATCCTGAGGTGTTAATTTTACAATGGAACCATCAAAAACTACATTAAATGTACCTGATAATTTTTCTTGAGTGTAGCGTACTACTATTGACCTATGCTCAGTAACATCATCCTGTGGATCAGACACAATATTTAAAGTAGGATTAAGCTTCACGCCTGTCTCGTTTTCACTGACGTTATAAGCACCCTCACGAGTAATACCCTTTGCTGATACTAAATATACCGGCATGGATTCCCTAGTCTTAATACGGTCTGTACCCCAGCCTTGGTCTTTACCATTATTGGTACCACCCATAAGCAGGGGATTCTCTACCTTGGGAACTATAGGTTCATGAGTTGTTTGATTTTGTTCCGGAGTAGGATCGTTCTTGGGCGGTGTAGGCTTGTTATGATTATCCGTGTTATTGCCGTTTGATTCAATAATTAATGTGCCGGGAATTAATGTGATTTTATAATTTTGAATATAAGGATGTCCCGCAAAATTAATGGGGTAACCGCCTG
>JALCSJ010000023.1 GCA_022653215.1 Acidaminococcaceae bacterium | reverse complement strand
TTACGTTTTTCTTTACACTTGCTGTGTGATTTAACGCAGACAGTGTCCACTGGGTGATTTTTACGGATTTTGACCGTTTTGTCCGCTTTTATCTTCACTCCCTGAAAAAACAAAATCGCCAAGAGCTAGACTAGAAGCCCTTGACGAGTGTTATTTTTATTGTATCTATTCAGCTGTATAGTTATGGTGCGGTTGGCGGGACTTGAACCCGCATGAGATTGCTCTCACCAGCCCCTCAAGCTGGCGCGTCTGCCTTTCCGCCACAACCGCAGTAAATTAATTTTAAAATAAAAATGGTGCGGTCAAGAGGATTTGAACCTCCACAGGGTTGCCCCCACTAGCTCCTGAGGCTAGCGCGTCTGCCGTTCCGCCATGACCGCACAAAAGATAACAGTAAAATAATATCATAACTGGAAAGCTCCGTCAAGCCTATTTTTTCCCGGAGCTAGTTATTTTCCCTATTTTTTATACAGTTGCTGATAACGCTTTTTGTCACGGCGCACCATTTCAACATATTTCTTCGTGTCGGCAAAAGGTATCTGGGACACATCATTAAATGTATAGTCCCATTCATTCTCTGCCATCCACTCCTTTACAGTACCACGTCCTGCATTATAAGCAGCCAGCATGAGGATTTCGTTGTCCTGGAACTCATGTTCCAGCTCCCCTAGATACCAGCAGCCAAACTTAATATTTAATTCAGGCAAAAGAAGCATTTTATCCTTAAAATTAGGAAAATCCGTGGATTTAGCAATCCAAATTCCTGTATCCGGCATTATCTGCATTAATCCTAATGCACCGGTTTTAGATTTAGCTTCCGGATTAAAACCGCTTTCGTTCTTCATTACAGCAATGGCTAAATAAGGATCCACTCTGTATTTAGCACTAAAAGTATGCACATCTTTGGCATAAGGCCATTTATAAACACTTTTCCGTTGTATGTAATCCGTTGACCAGATTTGATAACCTGTCATAGCAATAAAAACTATACATAAAACGAAAAAAACAAAGCTGAATTTGTTCTTTTTGCGTCTTTTTTTCAAAACAATTCCCCTATCTATATATATCAAGTAAGGCAGCATCCACCTGTTTTTTCAGATTTTCCACACTGCCGCTGTTGTCTAAAATCACGTCTGCGTAGGCTTCTTTGTCCTTCAGTGACATCTGGGAAGCAATACGTCTTTTAACCTCTTCAGAGGTCATTTGGGACCTTAACATGGCTCTTTTAATCTGTTCCTCCGGCGAAATTTTCACCAGCCAGACTTTATCCACATTTTTGTACCACTCACATTCTATCAAAAGAGGCATATCTAATACAACTATTTTTTCGGAACTTTTTTGTGACAAAAATTCCCGGCACTTTTGGGACACCCAGTTATGCACTATAGAGTTAAGCTGACCCAGCTTCTCTGGATGACCAAAGACCAGTTCAGAGACAGCTTTGCGGTTCATATTGCCATCAGGATTAAGGATTTCGTCCCCAAAAGCCTTGACAATTTTAGCTAGGCAGACTGAGCCCTTAGCCACAGCTTTTTTGGCAGATTCGTCACAATCAAATACAGCTATACCCTTTTCCTGCAGGTACCTGCTAACTGTGCTTTTCCCCGAGGCTATGCCTCCTGTCAGTCCTATACTAATCATTTATGTCACCTATTTTTGACAATGGGGACAATAAACACTGCCCCGTCCTGCCACTTTGATTTGTTCCAAAGCAGTTCCACATACTTTGCATGGTTCTGCCTTGCGGCCGTAAACCATCAGATGACGCACATTATCGCCTTTGTGTCCATCTGCATCCTGATAATTTCTAAATGTTGTGCCATGGTTTTTAATACCCTGAGCTATGACTTTTTTCATAGCCTGCACCAATTTTTCGTATTCTTCTTTAGTTAGCTTGTTAGCCTGTCTGGTAGGCAGAATGCCTGCTGCGAACAAAGCCTCGTCCGCATAAATATTGCCCAGACCTGCTACTATTTTTTGGTCTAAAATAACGGCCTTAATTGCTCCTGTCTTCTTCAGGCAGGCTTTCTCCAGATAGTCTGCCGTCAGACCCTTACCCACCGGTTCAGGTCCCAAAGTAGCATATCCTTCTATTATTTTATCATCATGGTCAATAAGATACAATGTACCAAAAGTCCTAATATCCGTAAACCATAGGTCTTCAGGCCCGGTCAGTACGAATCTGATTTTGGCATAGTCCGGCTCAGGAGCGGTTTTAGCCACGGCCAGAAGAGCTCCTGTCATACGTAAATGCACTAATATATATGTGTCTTTTCCTACATTCAGACGGAGATATTTTCCCCTGCGCTCAATACTTTCAATAGTTTTCCCTTTGAGTTTCCCGGCAAATTCTTCTGCTGTAGGATATTGGATCAGCCTGGGCAGTCTGATTTCTACTTCTTTAATTGTCTGCCCCACCACATGGGGGGAAAGGGTTTTTCTTACCTGCTCTACTTCCGGTAATTCCGGCATTTTTTCACCTTATTTCGCTTGGGCCCAGGTAGTACCGAATGCTGTTTCGGCAACCAGGGGCACCTTTAATTCTACGGCGGTTTCCATAGCTTGTTTCACAAGAGCCGCCACTTTATCTTTTTCTTCGTTAGTTACTTCCAGCACCAATTCATCATGCACCTGGAGGAGCACATGGCTTTTCACCTGTGCTTCAGCCAAAGCTGCGTTGACTTTCAACATGGCTATTTTAATAATATCCGCTGCTGTGCCCTGAATAGGCGTGTTAATTGCTGTCCGCTCAGCGAAGCTTCGTAAGTTATAATTGCTGTGATTTATATCCGGCAGATAACGTCTCCTGCCGAAAAGGGTAGCTACATAGCCCAGTTTTTTGGCCTTGGCTATTTCATTATTCATATATTCTTTCACACCGGTATACCTGGCGAAATAATCAGCAATATATTTGCCTGCTTCCGCTCTGGATACGCCCAGCTGCTGAGCAAGACCATAGTCGCTGATGCCATAAACGATTCCGAAGTTCACGGTTTTTGCTCTGCTTCGCATGTGAGGCGTTACTTCTTCCAAAGGCACTCCGAACACTTCTGAGGCAGTACGGGCATGTACATCCTGTCCTTTATTGAAGGAATCAATAAGTAAATGGTCCTGAGCTATGCTGGCCATAACCCTGAGCTCCACCTGGGAATAATCACAGGATAGGAGTAAATCATAGCCGTCACTGGGCACAAACATTTCCCGCATTCTCTTGCCCACTTCTGTTCTGGTGGGAATATTTTGCAGATTAGGTTCCGTACTGGACAGTCTGCCTGTTACGGTAACCATTTGCTGAAAATGAGTATGAATATGTCCTGTTTGCTTATTAATCAAAGGTTTCAATCCCAGTAAATATGTGGATAAAAGCTTGGACAATTTTCTGTGTTCCAAAATCGTTTCGATAATGGGATGCTTGCCCTTCAGTTCTTCCAAAACAGATACGTCGGTAGAATAGCCTGTTTTGGTTTTTTTAATAATAGGCAGGCCTAATTTTTCAAAAAGCAGAACACCCAACTGTTTGGGAGATTTCAGGTTGAATTCTTCCCCGGCTTGTTCTTCTGCCAATTTTTCCAGTTCAGAGACCTTTTCGCTCATTTCCACAGTAACTCTGTCCAGCATTTTTTCATCTACTCTGATGCCGGTAAATTCCATTTGGGCCAGGACTTCTGTGAGAGGCATTTCAATTTCTTTATAGAGCTTAGTTAGTTCTCTTTCTTTTAAAAGTTCTGTCATAACGGGAACCAACTTGGCCAGGTCTTCCACGGTGCCCCCCTGATCTCCCGGCAGATAGCGTTCTGCCATGGCTTTCAGGTCGTAGGCCGTATCCCCCGGTTCATAAAGATAGCCGGCCAAAGCCACATCTTCTTTAACACCCCGGAGCTGCTCTTGCTGACAAAGCACAATTTTATAGAGATTCTTCCCGTCACAGAGTGCTTTGGGAGCATCCCCATCTGCCAGCCAGTTATATACCGGTGTCCAATTATCAATAAAGCTTCCCAGTACTAATATTTCTTTATTAAATAAGATTTCCATACCTGCTAATTGCAGAGCAGGAATTTCTCCCTTCGTTTCATAGGTCAGGGGAATTATTTCTTTACTGTTTTTTATATCCAGTAAAATTGCTGTTAATAAACTACTGTCCGTAATTTCTTTTCTGGGATAACCCGGTGCTGCTTCCACAGTGCCGAACAGCCCCATTTGACCGACATTGTCCCCATCGACGTCCCCATTGGTGCCAGGCACTTTTGGCGACATGTCTCCATTGGTGCCAGGCACTTTTGGCGACGCATCCAGTCCTAAAACAGGGGCAAACTTTTCCCAGAAATTTCTAAACTGCAAATCCTGGAACATGGTTTTGGCAGCTCCGCTCATGCCTTTTAGTTTATAGTTGGCAAAAGTCGTATCTACCGGCGCCTTGAGACAAATCGTTGCCAGGTCTTTGGATAGAACAGCCATATCCTTATGAACAGTAAGCTTTTCCTTTAGACTTTTACCCTTTACCTTATCAATATTATCCAGAACCTTTTCCACAGACTGATATTCCACAATTAACTTCAAAGCAGTCTTAGGACCTACCCCCGGCACCCCGGGAATATTATCGCTGGTATCACCCATGAGTCCTTTCAGGTCAATTATCTGCTTAGGAGCCAGACCTTCATAGTTCTTGGCAAACTCGGCTTTGTCATAGGTAACAATATCACTGATACCACGCTTGGTATAAAGAACCTTTACATTATCTTGAATCAGCTGAAACTCGTCCTTATCGCCGGTAACAATATATACTTCCGTATCCTTAGGTGCTGCCGCAGAAAGAGTGCCGATAATATCGTCAGCCTCATAATCATCCAGTTCCAAGGTATTAATACCCATCTTTTCAAACAAATCAATAGCCAGAGGAAACTGCTCCGACAATTCAGTAGGAGTCGGTTTTCTCTGGGCTTTATATTCTTTGTACTTTTCCCGGCGAAAAGTCTGACGGGATTTATCGAAAGCAATGGCCACATACTGAGGCCGCATATCTGTCAATAATTTTAAAAGCATATTACAGAAACCATACACAGCTCCGGTATTAATACCCTTTTTCGTAGTCAAAGGCGGCAACGCAAAAAACGCCCTATGAATAAGACTGCTGCCATCAATGAGCAAAAATTTATCTGCCATATAAACCTCCCGTTAAAAATCCACTAATTATAAAACACATAAGCAAGGGAACACTAAAACCGGTTAGACATGCTCGACCAGAGCGGCGTAATGCCGTAGGGAGAGTGGCTAACCTTTTAGTGCGACCGAAGCTCACATAAACTAAAGTCAGTAAGCAAGGGAGCACTAAAACAGGTTAGACATGCTCGACCAGAGCGGCGTAATGCCGTAGGGAGAGTGGCTAACCTTTTAGTGCGACCGAAGCTCACATACTATCCCAGTAAAAAGCTTAGCAAAAAAGGAATAATCAAAGTTAAAATAAAGCCACTGATGAACCCTATAATTCCTACCGACATCCCAGCACTCTTAATCAGCACCGGCAGCGTAGAGTCCATAACCGTGGCCCCACCTACCGCAGCACAGGCTACCGAAGTAAACTTGGCTAAAACAGGCACAAAAATAAAAGCACTAAGCTCCCTTAAAAAATTAGTAAAAAAAGCAATAGTACCAATTTCTGTATTATACATCGTAGCTATAACCACCGAAGACAAACTGTACCAGCCCATCCCCGCACTAATCAAGAGAGAATCATAAACCGCCAGCCCCAGCAGCTTGCCCATAATCACCCCGGCACTCAAGCTGCCTATCATAATCGCCAGAGGAACCGAAATCATCAGCCCTGCCGTCTTCCAATTCATCATTTTCTTGATCAGTTGCCGATTACTGCCAATATCAATCCCGGCAATTACCACCGTAATATTCAAAGCTGCTAATAAAATTCTATCCAACAAAGGTTTCACATCAGGAGTAAGGAAAAAATAACCTCCCAGTGAACCTAACAGGAGAGCAGTTACAATCATTTTAATCATTTGTGGCTCTCCATTTCTTTGATGTCCTCAATACTGTGCTTGAAGTACCTGCCTACAACCCATACAGCCCCAAAGCTTCCTGCTATCACAGCAAAAGCCATGAGCACAGATTGTAGTCCCAATCTGCCTAATTGTGTCAATATTTCTTTATCGCAGCCTACCTTGGCTGCCAGACACCAGAGCATGACAAAGAGGGCGGTTTTACTAATCTTGTTACCGATTTCTTTTGCTCTATAACTGAGTATGTTAGTGCATCCCAGAATAATGCCTATAGTAATGGCAATGAGTATTTCTGTCATTTTGCCCTGCTCCTTTGCACGAAATTAATGTTTCTTTAAATAATGTAAAAAGTTATAAAGTATCCTGCCGGTAATCCCCCAGATAACCTTATCACGATACTGATAAAAATAAATTTTATATCCTTCCCTGGTTCGCCAGTCACGTGAATAATTGGGAATCAGCTGAAAAGGGAACCCCGGGTCAGGCTTGGTGCCAATGGTCAATGTACCGGTCTGCGGTTCCATATTCAGTAATTCTTCTATAGTAACAGTAAATACCTCCGCTACTTCA
The DNA here is from genome assembly GCA_022653215.1 of Acidaminococcaceae bacterium. Lineage (GTDB taxonomy): Bacteria > Bacillota > Negativicutes > Acidaminococcales > Acidaminococcaceae > JALCSJ01. Next base: position 11,938 of record JALCSJ010000023.1, on the reverse strand, counting down.
TCCTTCCCCGGTCTGATTTTCTCCGGGTGAATAATGAAACCCACAAAAGGATAAATCACCGGCCCATTATAACCGTAAAAATAATCCAAGGGTCCGAATATTTCATAATCCGCAGAAGAAATTCCCAGTTCTTCTTCCATTTCCCGTCCTGCAGTAACAGCCCGGTTCGCATCATCCGGATCTCTGTGCCCGCCGGGAAAACAAATATCTCCCGGCTGCCAACTGAGGTCGGGAGAACGTACTTCAAACAAAATGCTAAGACCTTGGGGTGTTTTAACAAGGGGAAGCAGAACAGCTGCTTCCCACATTTTTAAAGTTTTATCCGGCCGGCGTTTATAGGAACCATAATCCTTTTCCAGTTGCATTAAAAGCTCCCGGTCAGTTTTTACCATTTTACTCCCATCCTTTTCCTACATTAATCCATGCCTTGTAACCGGAATATTTCTCCAGCTCAGGAATAGTTAATTCAATGGCGCTGTTGTCGCTGCCACAGGCAGGATAGACACTTTTAAATCTTTTCAGGGATTCATCCAGATATACGTCAACACCGGGATTAATACCAAAAGGACACACGCCGCCGACTGCATGACCAATAACTTTTTCTACGTCGTCAAAGGGCATCATAGTAGCTTTTACCCCAAACTGCATTTTGAATTTGTGGTTGTCTACTTTAACATCTCCTGCAAACAAAATTAAAATCGGCTGTTCATGAATAAAAAACGATAAGGTTTTGCAAATCCTGGCAGGCTCACAATGAGCTGCCTGGGCTGCTAATTCCACTGTAGCACTGGATACAGGAAATTCTATAATGCGATCGGCCATCCCCAGTTTAGTAAAATATGCTCTTGCTCTTTCAATAGACATTTACTTTCCCCCTAATTTTTTATCAAGATATTTAAAATAATCATTAAAACTATATGTTCCTATAATCCAGCCCTGGTTAAAAGGCGGAACCATAAATTCAGTCAGACCGTATTGACGTCCCGGCGTACTCCAGTCATACGTATACCCTAAATGGGTCGCCACCCGGCCGCTATTCTTTTTTTGCTTCTTTTCCAAGCTGATACGCTTAAGGTCAAAACCCTGTACCTTGCTCTCAGATTGATTAACACCTTTGTACGCTTGACTGTGAACTTCCATGCCGTCTACAAAAGGATTGCTTTGGTTAGCCGGCCGCAAAACGTCTTTGGGATTAGCCCAGAAAACAGCAAAACTGTCTTCACCAGCTTGGGGATTCAGTCCCGTCAGCTGCCTGATACGCATTCTTCTATCTGAACCCATTTTGCTTTTATTTGCTTTATACCAGTTTTCCATTTCTTTTTCGCTGAAACACCAGATATTACGCATAAAAACAGTCTTGTGGCCCACAGGAAAATCTTCTAAATCTTTAGTGAAGCTAACCAGCAGTACTTTATCTTTGGTTTTGTTCCATGTTACGTTTTTATCTGACTCCACAAAAGTAACCAAAAGTCTTACATCTGTACTTTCCGGTCTTTCCATGTGTTTTCTGGCCTTGTTGTACAGCTGCTCATTGGTCATAGTCTCAGCCATGGCCATAGCCGGTTGTAAACAAAACAAGGTAACTAATACAGCCAAAAATTTCTTAAGCATGCTCCCATCTCCCCATTTTTAACGCATGAATCTGTCTAAGGCTTTCTCCAAATCTGCCAGGGCTTCATCTTGTTTACCTTCTTCAATTGCTTTGGTCACACATACTTCTATATGTTCTTTTAAAAAAGCTTTTGTGGTATTTTCTACGGCCTGATGAATGGCCGCCAGCTGGGTCAATACTTCAGAACATTCCCTGCCCTCTTCTACCATTTTTTTTACGCTGCGCACATGACCTTCTATACGGGCCAAACGATTTACGATTTTCTTACTATGAGTCACTCCGTATTTCATTGTCTCCTCCTAAAACTTCTTATAAATAATTCTTATAGAGTTCACTACACAGAGAGCTGCAACACCTGAATCGGCAAAAACTGCGGCCCACATGGAAGCGTAACCAAACATACCTACTAATAGTATAACCAATTTTACGCCTAAAGCAAAGTAAACATTTTCCAAGGCTACTTTATTTGCCGTTGTACCAATAGAAATTGCCTTGTTAACAGACTCTATGTCAGAATGAAGAAACACTACGTCAGCAGCCTCTAATGCAGCATCAGCGCCGCTTCCCATGGCTGCCCCTACATCTGCTCCTGCTAAAACCGGCGCATCATTAATCCCATCGCCTACATACATGATAGGGCCAAATTTTTTTCTTAATTTCTGCAAAACTTGAAATTTATCCTGAGGCAGCAATTGACCATATACTTGTTCAATACCTACTTTGCTGCTAATCCGCTCAGCATTTTCTTTACTGTCACCGGTCAAAAGAGCAGTTTCTAAGCCTTTCGCTTTTAGTTTGGCTATTGTGGTATCTGCCCCTTCTTTAATTGTATCATCAATAATTAACTTTCCCCAGTATTTACCATTAACTGCTACTAAAATCTTCGTGCCCCCGACTTGGTCTCTTTCTTTTACGGGCGTATAAGCAACAGAATTTTCTTTGAGAAGCAATTCATTGCCGCAGAGAACTTCTTCTCCTAAATAAATTGCTTTTATTCCTTCTCCCGGCACTTCGGTAAAATCTTTTGGTCTGTCTAAAACCAGACCCTTTTCTTTAGCCATTTTTACGATACTCTGGGCCAGAGGATGCGTAGAGATTAGCTCTGCACCTGCACATTTGGTCAGCAGATTTTTTTCTGTTACGCCTGCTGCTGGTTCTATTTTTTGTACTTGAAAATTGCCTTTAGTTATCGTGCCTGTTTTATCCATGGAAACTACTTTTATCTTTTTCAGAGCTTCCATAACAATACCGCCCTTGAAAAGAATACCTTGTTTAGAGCCTGCCCCTATCCCGGCGAAATAGGCCAAGGGAACGCTTAGAACCAGTGCGCAGGGACAACTGATAACCAAAAAGGTTAATGCCGTATAGATCCAATACTGCCAGTTCCCTGTTATCACGCTGGGAACCACTGCGGTCAGCACAGCCAGTCCTACTACAAAGGGTGTATATATTTTGGCGAACCTAGTAATAAACCTTTCCATCTGGGGTTTGCTGGCTGCAGCGCTTTCTACCGAGCGCAATATTTTACTGACCATGGATTCTGCCAATACTTTTTCTACCTGCAGTTTCAGCATGCCCTGTTTATTAATGCAGCCGCTCATGACCTGCTTTCCCGGTTCTGTAGCCACAGGCAAAGGCTCCCCGGTTACAGGGGCTGTGTCAATAAAGCTTCTGCCTTCCTGCACGATACTATCTAAGGGGATTCTCTCCCCCGGTCTTACCAGAATTATATCCCCTACCCGGGCATCTCCTGCCGGTATTACTTTTACTCTTTGACCATCTAAAAGATTAACTGTTTCCGGTCGTAAATCCGCAGCCTGAATAATTTCTTTTCTGCTTTTTTCTACAGCCAGGTCTTCCATATATTCTCCCAGCCGATAGAAGAGCATGACACCTACTGCCTCACCATAAGCATGAATACCAAAGGCTCCGACTGTTGCCACTGTCATAAGGAAGTTTTCGTCCAAGGCATGTCCTTTGAACAAATGTTCCAGGGCTTCTCCGATGACTTCATGCCCTAAAATCAAATAGGCTACAAGATAAGCATAGACTTGATATTGAACAGGCACCAAGCTTGTGAGTTCCACTAAAAGAAGCATTATGCTGCCTATGGCGATTTCCACCACTGCTTGTTTATCATTAAGGATTTCACTTGCCCAACTGTGTTTTACCATGGCCTTAGTCATGTGACAGGTACATTTATCCAATGTTTTACCACAAACAGCACAATACAATTCATGAAGCTGTTGGCCGTTGTTTTTGTATTCCGGGGATACTGTGTTAAGAGTAGTCATATTATGTCCTCGCTATCCCCCACTAGGGGTTTATTTTGTTTTAATTATATCCCCCCTCTGGGGTTATGTCAACATATGATTTTAGTCTTTTTACCCATATTTTTCAGTAAGTTAGTATTGACAAATTGACCTAGAAAAGACTATTATAATCACAATACATTGAATCATTTGTGCCTTTTCAGCACATCTTATCAGGCGGTAAAACCATGGTTTTACGTACGCCGGGCCTTAGGCAACAGGTAAATTTAAAGCACCTGTGGGACTATTCAGCGTTCCACAGGTGCTAATTTTATACCCAAAACCACAAGGAGTGAACAATATGACTAATCCTGTAGACAAACAATCTTATAAAAAAATAGCTATGCATGTTTCCTATGTCAGCATTGTAATTAATGTTGTGCTGAGTATAGGTAAATTCATAGCTGGCATTGTAGGCAATTCTGCTGCCATGGTGTCTGATGCTGTGCATTCTGCTTCAGATGTTTTCAGTACCTTTATTGTTATGATAGGTGTCAAGCTTTCCAGCAAAGCTCCGGATGCTTCACATCAATACGGTCATGAAAAAATAGAATATATTGCTTCTATTTTTTTAGCTTTTATTCTGGCCTTAACCGGTCTCGGTATTGGTTATGAAGGCATGAAAATAATCATTACCAAAGACCCTTCTCAATTGGTAAAACCTTCTTTGCTGCCTATGATTGCAGCAATTGTTTCCATTGTAGTCAAGGAATGGATGTTTATTTATACCAGAGGCGCGGCCAGACATATTAAATCAGGTGCTTTAATGGCTGATGCCTGGCATCATCGCAGTGACGCTATGTCTTCTGTGGGTTCTTTTATTGGTATCGGCGGTGCTTTATTAGGTTATCCTATTATGGATTCCATTGCCTCCGTAGTTATTTCTATTATGATTATTCATGCGGCTGTCAAGATTTTTCAGGATTCCACCAACAAGCTTGTTGACCATGCCTGCGATTCGGAAACTGTTGAAGCTATGAAGGCGCATGTGTTAAAGCAAAAAGGTGTGCTTGGTATTGACGATATTAGAACCAGAATGTTCGGTTCTAAATATTACGTAGATATAGATATTACTGCCGATGGTAATTTGCCACTGTATAAAGCTCATCAGATTGCTGACGAGGCTCATGATACTATTGAGCATAATTTTCCTGATGTGAAACACTGTATGGTGCATGTTTCTCCGGCTCAAAAGGTTTAACAAATACAGCGACGATAGTTGGTTTATACTGCGTCAAACGGGAGCGTCCAAGACAAGGATGAACGTTTATGTTCTATCCTTTCCTCGGCCACTCCCGTTTTCCTTGTCTAAACACAACTCTTGTCGCTGTTTATAGTTCCGTATCTTAGTTGAAAAACAAAAAAGGCTGGTGGATAATATTGGCAGACGCATTGAGCAGGTTGGCTAATTAGCTACACTTGCTGAGCCGTTAACGAAGTGTATATCAGTTCGCAGCACCTATAGCGGACTGATATACACATGAGTCGGCGACAGCAGTGAGATAATTCACAACCTGCGGGATAGCGGCTGACAAATTATCCACTAGCCGTATTTATTGTGTCCAGTATAAACCAACTATCGTCGCTGTATTACTCTAAATACTGCGTTATCCTCCTAATCAGCTCATTTCTCATAGTGTGCTGAGTAGAAGTATAAGTCATAATGTGCTCATCATCTAACTTAAGGATTTCCTTAAATAGTTTTACCTGTGGCGCAATAGCATTTTTAGCCATTTTGTCTGATTTGGTTAAGATCACTAATGTCGGCCTTTCCATATTTTGCAGCCAATTATAGCAGGCTATATCACTTTCCATAGGTGCATGCCTAATATCTATCAGCTGACAAACCATCCGCAGCCTTTCCGTATTTTCCAGGTATTTGGCAATGAAAGCTGACCAACTGTCCCTGTTGTCCTTGCTGGTTTTAGCAAAACCATAGCCCGGCAAATCTACGGCGTAAATATCCCGCCATTCCGGTCCATCTTCCAAATTCCGTTTCAAAGTACATTCATAAAAATTAATAGTCTGAGTCTTTCCCGGAGAACTGCTTACCCTGGCCAGACTTTTCCGTCTGGTCAGAGAATTCAGCAAGGATGACTTCCCTACATTGCTACGTCCAATAAAGGCAATTTCGTCCAAAATCCTTTCCGGATGCTGAGTAGCACTTACTGCCGAAGCTGCGTACTTAGCTTGGACAATATCCCACTGGTTTATCGCCATGTCACTCCTCCAATGCAATTTTAGTTACTTGGTCCATGTGATCCACGGGCATAAATTTAATAGCCTTTCTTACTGCTGCAGGAATCTCTTCCAGATCCTGCATATTTTGACTGGGAATAATTACAGTCTTCACTCTGTATCTATTAGCAGCCAAAACCTTTTCCTTTAGTCCTCCAATAGGCAACACTCTCCCTGTCAAGGTGATTTCACCGGTCATAGCAACTCCAGCCTTTACCTTTCTCTTGGTAAGAGCTGATTCCATTGCTGTAACCATAGTAATACCGGCAGAAGGTCCGTCTTTAGGAATAGCACCTTCCGGTACATGAATATGAATATCAACTTTTTCATTAAAGTTAGGATCTAAACCTAATTGTTTAGCCCTGCTTCTCACATAGGTATACCCTGCTTGAGCAGATTCTTTCATAACATCACCCAGTTGCCCGGTTAAAGTCAGCTTCCCTTTGCCTTCGCAGACCACAGCTTCTACCTTAAGGACTTCGCCGCCTACGCTGGTCCAGGCTAGGCCAGTGCATACACCTACTTCTGCTCTTGCTTTCATATCGCTTTCCAGGAAAACAATGGGTCCTAAATATTCCTTAATATTTTTCGTAGTTATTTTAACATTCTTAGCCTTGCCTTCTACAATCTTACGGGCAGCTTTACGGCAGCAGACGGCAATCTTTCTTTCTAGATTACGGACGCCTGATTCTCTGGTGTAGTCCCTGATAATATGATGAATAGCATTAGGTGCCAGAGAAAATGTAGCAGAAGTTAACCCATTAGCCAAACGTTCTTTAGGTAATAGATGAAGCTGAGCGATCTTGCTCTTTTCTTCGTCGGTGTAACTGTTCAGCTGAATAACTTCCATTCTGTCCAACAGGGCCGCAGGAATAGTTTCTACACTGTTGGCCGTAACAATCCAGAACACATTGGACATATCATAAGGGAATTCAATAAAATGATCGCTGAAATTGCAGTTTTGCTCAGGATCCAAAACCTCTAGCAAAGCAGAAGCCGGGTCCCCGCGAAAATCTGCATTCATCTTGTCTACTTCGTCTAATAAGAACACTGGATTAGAGCTGCCGCACATTTGCATACCATGAATCAACCGGCCCGGCATAGCCCCAATATAGGTACGTCTGTGACCGCGGATTTCTGCCTCGTCACGCACGCCCCCTAAAGAAATTCTGGTGAACTTTCTATTAATGGCTCTGGCTACAGACCTGGCCAAAGAAGTTTTACCAACACCGGGAGGTCCTACCAGACACAGAATCGGTCCTTTATTGGTTTTAGTCAAAGCTCTTACTGCCAAAAAGTCCAAGATTCTTTCTTTTACTTTTTGGAGACCATAGTGGTCCTTGTCCAAAATTTCCGCAGCTTTTTTCAGGTCATAATTATCCTGGGTAAAAACGCTCCAGGGCAGTGCTAAAACCACATCCAGATAGTTCCTGATAACGGCGCTTTCTGCCATCATGGGAGGCATTTTGTATAAGCGGTCCAATTCCTTGTTCAGCTTTTCCACAACGTCCTCAGGGAGTTTAAGGTCCTTCATTTTGGCCTTATACTCATCTACTTCGGACTGCCGGTCGTCTCCTTCGTTCAGTTCTTTGTTAATAGCCTTCATTTGCTCGCGCAAATAATATTCTCTCTGGTTCTGTTCGATTTGCTTCCGAACCTGTTGAGAAATATTTTTTTCAATGGTCACGATTTCCAGTTCTTTGCACAGATAACCATAAAGCAGCTTCAGACGTTCTTTCACGTCAATAGCTTCCAAGACCTTTTCTTTCTCTTTAATTTCCAGGGAAAGATAACCGGCAATCATATCTGCAATACGACCGCAGTCAGGCTGGTCTTTAAATGTCAATAATACCTCTGTATTAATTTTCTTGCTGGCGACTACCCATTGCTCAAAAGTTTCTACCAGCATACGTTTCAGAGCTTCTATTTCGTTGCTGCCGTCATTAATATCAGCAGTAATCTTAATAGTGGCCATAAAATTCAATCCTGTCACGTCTTCAACAGAGACAATTTCCGCTCTGGTCAGGCCTTCTACCAATACCCTCATGGCACCATTGGGGAGCTTCAGCAGTTGCTTGATTTCAGCCACCAAACCATGTGTATACAAATCGTTGACAGTGGGATCAGCTACTTCAGCGCTTTTCTGAGTTACCAGAAAAATTTTACCTGTACTGTTAGTTGCTGCTTCTACTGCTTTAATGGAACGTTCCCGCCCCACATCCAAATTTATAATCATACCGGGAAATACTATCATACCCCTTAAAGGCAACATTGGTAGTCTTACGGTGTTTTGTTCTATCATAATTTTTACCTCCTAACTATACGTAAAAGGGAAAGGGTTGCCCCCTTCCCCCATTTTATGCTTTTTTTCGATTCTCTTTAGGTTCTTCCAATAATAATTTAGGCTCCGTATGTTTACGAACTACGTCTTCTGTTACGATGCATTTTTTCACATCGTCCCTGGAAGGAACTTCATACATGACATTACGCATGATGCTTTCAATAATGGACCGCAGTCCACGAGCTCCGGCATTACGTTTTAAGGCTTCATGGGCAATAGCCTTTAAAGCCCCCGGGTCAAATGATAGTTCTACGTCATCCATGGCCAGAAAATGCTCATATTGCTTGGTTAAAGCATTCTTTGGTTCTGTTAAAATACGAATCAAAGCCTTTTCATCCAAGGCATCCAAAGTCACAACTACCGGCAATCTTCCGACAAATTCAGGAATAAGGCCATATTTCATTAAATCTTCCGGCAAAACCTTTTTAAGGATGGCTTCTTTTTGCTGTTCATCTTTGGTTTTAATATCAGCGCCAAAGCCCAGGCTCTTCTGCCCTACTCTGTTTTTGATAACATTTTCCAGGCCGGAGAAAGCACCGCCGCAGATAAATAAAATATTGGTAGTATCAATCTGGATAAATTCCTGATGAGGATGTTTTCTGCCGCCTTGGGGTGGCACGCTGGCAACAGTACCTTCTAAAATCTTTAAAAGAGCCTGTTGTACGCCTTCACCGGAAACATCACGGGTAATAGAGGGATTCTCGCTCTTGCGGGATATCTTATCTATTTCATCAATGTAAATAATGCCTCGTTCTGCTCTTTCAATATCAAAATCTGCATTTTGAATCAAGCGGAGCAGAATGTTTTCTACATCTTCACCTACATAGCCTGCTTCTGTTAAAGAAGTGGCATCTGCAATAGCAAAAGGTACTTGCAAAATTTTGGCCAAGGTCTGAGCCAAAAGTGTCTTGCCGCTGCCGGTAGGTCCCAACATCAGAATGTTGGATTTTTGTAATTCTACATCATCGTCTTTATGCTGGTCTTCATAGTGAATACGTTTGTAATGATTATAAACAGCCACAGCCAGGGTCTTTTTTGCTTCATCTTGACCAATGACATATTCATCTAAAATGGCGCTTATTTCTTTAGGCTTTGGTAATTCTGCAGCCAGTTCTTCCACGGGCTTTGCGAATTCTTCTGCCAGCATTTCGTTGCATAATGCTATACATTCATCACAAATAAACACATTGTGACCGGCAATTAATTTCTTTACTTGACTCTGTTTTTTGCCACAGAAGGAGCAGGTATAATTTTTGTCATTACCTTTTCCATCATCGAAATCCATTTGTCAGTCCCCTTTCGTGCCTGAAATAAACCTGTAAAGATTTATTTATTCTTTCTTAACTTCAGCGGCCCTGGTAGTGATAACTGCATCAATAAGGCCGTATTTTTCAGCTTCTGAACCGGTCATAAAATTATCCCGTTCAGTATCTTCTTGAATTTTTTCTACAGTTTGTCCTGTATGCTTAGCCAAAATCTTATTCATTTCTTCTCTGGTACGGAGAATTTCCTTGGCATGAATAGCAATATCGCTAGCCTGCCCCTGTGCTCCCCCCGAAGGTTGGTGAATCATGATTTTGGAATTAGGCAGGGCAAAACGTTTGCCCTTAGCTCCTGCTGCCAAAAGCACTGATGCCATAGATGCAGCCATCCCGATACAAATAGTAGAAACATCAGGTTTTATGTACTGCATGGTATCGTAAATAGCAAGTCCTGCGCTCACAACGCCGCCGGGGCTATTAATATATATGTGAATATCTTTGTCCGGATCTTCTGCTTCCAAGAACAGCAATTGTGCCACAACTATATTGGCCATTTGGTCTTCGATTTCTCCGGTAATAAAGACAATCCTGTCTTTCAGCAACCTGGAATAGATATCGTAGCTCCGTTCTCCTCTGCTGGTTTGTTCTACAACTATAGGTACATATTCCATGTAGCACACCTCGTTCTTCTAATTATTTCTTTGCTTCTTCAGGTTTAGCTTCGGCTTTCTCGTCTTTTTTAGCGCCTTTAGCGTTAGACATGATAACTTGGGCTGCTTTTCTGCGGAGCACATTAGCCAATAACAGGCCAACAGTATTGTTGTCTTTAATAATCTTTTCTACTTCTTTAACAGAAGCGCCATGCTCTTGAGCAATATTAGCCATTTCGTTAACAGCTTCCTGCTCGGTTACTTGAAGATTTTCAGCCTTGGCAATAGCGTCCAGTACCAAGTCAACTTTAACATTAGCCAAAGCAACAGGTTTTTCTTTTTCTCTTAACTTAGCAATGTCGGAACCGGTGTATTTCAGATACATATCCAGGTTCATCTTGCGGCTTTCCAGATTCAGGGACAGCTCTTCAATCATGCGGTCAACTCTGTCATTAACCATAACATCGGGAACTTCGAACTTAGCATTGTCAACAGCCTTCTGAATCATAGCTTTTTCATAAGCAGCTTCAGCCTGTTGTTTAGCCATGGTAGTCATGCGTTCTTTGGTGTTCTTCTTTAATTCTTCAACAGTTTTGCTGTCGGAATTTTTAGTAACGAACTCATCATTCAGTTCAGGCAGTTCACGACGTTTTACATCCTGAATGTTGACTTTGAATATTGCTTCTTTGCCTGCTAATTCTTTGGTGAAATAATCTGCCGGGAAAGTAACGTCTACATCAACAGCATCTCCGGATTTCTTACCGATTAATTTTTCTTCGAAACCGGGAATAAAGCTACCGGAACCTACTTCCAAAGGATAGCCCTTGCCTTCGCCGCCGGCAAAAGGTTTGCCGTCAACAGTGCCTGCGAAATCAATAATAGCAAAATCACCTTTGGCAATAACTGCGTCTTTAGCTTCTACCATTTTGGCAGCACTGGTACGCATTTGCTCAATAGCATCGTCTACATCTTTGTCGGTAATTTCTTTAACTTCTTTTTCTACTTCCAAGCCTTTGTATTCACCCAGTTCAGGTTCTGGTTTCAGAGTTACTGTTAAGGTTACTTCCATAGGTTCTTTTTCTTCGAATTTGGAATCTTTGATATCAGGTTGGCTGACGGGAATTAATTTCTCGTCGCTCAAAGCCTTTTGGTATTGTTCGTTAGCCAAAATATCGAAAGCTTCGCCTTTGATTGCTTCTTTGCCTACATGATTTTCCAAGACAATGCGAGGAGCTTTTCCTTTTCTAAAACCGGGAACAGTGACCTGGTGATTCACTCTAGCCACAGCCTTTACAAATCCTTTGGCAACTTCCTCAGCTGTCAAAGCTATCTTAATTGTTGCCTCATTACCTTTTTTTTCTACAGAAACGCTCATTAAAAAGTCCTCCTTGTTTGCCTTAGCAAATTAATATATTTTTATTATAATTTTATTGATGCATTTTTAGAAACCTAAAAACCGCCCATATATCATACCATAAAAGCGATGTTTTAGCAATAAAAACCAACCATTAAAAGACAGTCTG